>CASERA010000177.1 GCA_949290175.1 uncultured Ruminococcus sp. | reverse complement strand
AGTGGTGTCAGTATTTTTTGTTTCGGTTGTATATGCTAAGGATAACCCTCCAGGTGAAGAAATCAGTACAGTTGAGAAGCAATTTGTAGAAGATGAAACACTTCAGACAATTCTAAAAAAGAAGAATCCATATCAGGCACTTGGAGAGTTAGAAGAAAAAAAGTTGTTTTTTCAAAAGTTGACCGAAAAGGAATCCTATCAGCTGGTAATACTGCTGAAATATTTTTATGTAAATGAAATGGTTTCTATACCATATCAGTCGTTAGATACTTATGTGGAAGCAGCAGAGAACTGGAAGTCTAAAAAGACTGCTGACTTAGATGAAGAAATTCTGGAAAATTGGGAGAAAGAAGCCTTTGATTTGACTCTGGAGAAGGAGAGCATATCTCAAAAAGATGAAGAAGAGAGGGATATCCGTGATTTTGATTCCTATGTTGAATTTTTACAAACACAAAAAGAATTTTCGGTTGTAGACTGCCTGGAATTTTTGGAAAAAATTGCGGACGCCCGGAATGAAGAAGAACTGCTGAGTGCCAAAGAAGCTTTTATGAATTTTACAGCAGAGGATGAAACTGCAGAAAAGGAGATTACGCATGAGGAAGATAGCATCAAGCCGAAAATCGTGACAGCATTCGATGATATTCGTATGGAAGAGATGAAACCATATAAAAAATTGAATATTGTCGAATCTGAACGTGAGAAAGTTTTGGAAATTCTGGATCAGGTATTAAAAGTAACGTTGGAAGACGGGACGCACCAGGATTTAGCAATCACATGGAAATGTGATGAGGATATCATGCAAAGCGAAAGTATGATATATACATATGAAGTGGTCTTTCCGGAAGGGTATATGTTGTCAGAAGAACTCTTAGAAGAGATTCGTTTGGGAAAAAAATGTCTGCCCCAAATTGAAGTTTGTGTAGAGAGACTGCGGGAAAGAGGGGCGATGAATGGAACTCCTCTTTTGAAAAAAGATGGCACAGGCGGAAAATACTGGTGGGTGTTTGTACGCGTAGAGAATCCAACGGTGACACCGGTTCTGGCTTACAGGGCAACGGGAGCGGCGAATACGAAATTTGTATCAATGAATAAAGGGGATTGGGTACAGAAGGGAACGGTGTATAACTATGCATATGCAATGCCTGCAATCGACAGATACTATGGCAGTTATACGTACAATGTTTCCGTAGAAGGCAAATATTCAGGGGCAAAGCAATTTGTTTTCGGAAGTACACGCATTGATGGAAATTACTATTGGGATTTACAGCAGGCAATCGATTCGTCATATGCAGGAGCAAGTATTTATATATTACGTGATTGTACGTACAATTCCATGCTGTTTATTCAGAACAAAAATATTAAAATATATCCAGAGTCAGGAGATGTAACGCTTACCAGCAATGTTTGGGGAGCAGCATCTATAACGGTAGAACATTCAGCTGTAATATTTGGAGGCAATGGAAATTCCAGGTTGAATCTGGACGGAAATTTAAAACAGGTTGGAAAGGAAGGAGGAATTGTACATATTACGGCTCCGGGAGGAAGCACTGTAAATTTTACTTCTGGAGTTAATATTTATAATTCCGGAGTTAATGGTATTGTCTGCGAAACCGGAAATACCGTAAATATCGGTTCTGGGGTTAGGATATATGATAATAAAGCGACGGGAATTGTCAGTGGCGGAGTTTTAAATGTCAGCGGTGGAGAATTTTACAAAAATGCTCAAGATGGGATTACTATGCTGTCTAAGGCGGGGACACGGCTGAATTTAAGTGCAGGAAATCTGTATGGAAATGGACGTGCAGGAGTGGCATTTGGAGGAATCGATTATGAATATAAAGGTTTCACAAGTTATGCTGTATTAAGCGGCGGCAGTATTTATAACAACGGCATTGGTGTGTATCTTAATATGAGTACGGATAACAATTGGAATGTGACTGCGGCAGGAGGTTCTATTTATCAGAATACCAATTATTCTGCGCCGGGCATTGTCGGGACCGGAGGAGGAGTGCGTGTCAATAAAAGATGTACATTTAATCTAAGCGGTTCTGATATCTGCAGTAATTATGCAGCTCGTGCCGGAGGAGGGATTTATAACAACGGTACGGTGAATGTATTAGATGGAACGATTTCAGGAAATCAATCTGCGCTAGGCAGTGGTGTGGCAAATTTTGGCTTCTTTCATTTGAGTGGCAGAGGAAAAGTGGATGTGGGAAATGATGTTTATCTGGCACGGGAAACGTATATCAATATTCCGGCACCGTCATCAGCCGACGGAATATTGGCAAAAATAACACCGGCTGATTACTCGAATGGCCGTAGAGTTGTACAGGTAAGTTATGGGAATCAAAAAGGAAGTTCGTACGATTCAAGATTTCAGTTAACGATGAAGGCGGCATATTGTCTGCGGCCCGGGGATTATCAGGAACCGGCAGCGTTAACAGGGAAATCCTCTATCGTTATAAGTACAAAATATAGTATCAGTTATCATCAAAATTCGGATGAAACAGTCTCTAATATACCAGAAAATGGATATAAATACTGGTATGAAAAATCTGCCATTTCAGGCAACATACCCCAGTGGAATATTATGAAATTTAAAGGATGGGCTTTGAATGAATCAGCCGATAAAGAAACATATAAGCCCTCAGATGAAATTGCAGCATCTGTAAATAAAAATTTGAATTTATATGCTGTATGGGATGAACCACCTCGGATACAGGCGGAAGAAAAGGAATTCTATGAAGGAGAAACTGTCTCCCAAAAGGACTTGATGCAGAATGTCATTGCAAAGGATGCAGAGGATGGGATAATTACAAATCGGGTAAAAATTACAAAAATCCAATATGCAGATGGAAGACTTGTAGATGGAATAAAGCAGAAAGGGACGGTAAAAATCTGGAAAGATGGAATGACGGAAGGAGAGACACTGGACACCTGGTTTCTTCAGTTGGATAGAAATGACAGTCCGGCAGTCCATACAGTTACGTATGAAGTTACAGACAGCGCGGGGAGTACGATTACAAAAAATTGTGATATAAAAGTTCATTATAATGAAATCCCTCAAATTCAGGCAATTGACAGGAATTTCACGCTGGAAGAAGCAAAACATGGAGTGATTACAGAGGATGCGCTTCTCCATCAGGCAGTCATTTCCGGAAAATTGAGTGCATCAGATGAAGAAGATGGCAATCTGTCTGAAAAAATTACACTTTTGAATTTTCAAGCATCCGACTTCAAAAATTTCAGGGAACCGGGAAATGTAACATTGACTTATCATGTGCAGGATAGTATGGGGCCGGATGGAAAAGGAAAAGAAACAACGAAGCAGGTCACTCTTTCCATAATCGAAGACGGTCTGGTTCCGGAAACTACAAGTGAACAATGGGTTCGTTTTATCAATAAAAAATATTATGACTTAAATAAAGACGTGCATCCGGAAGATTTAACGGATGAGCAAAAAGAAGAATATAATTCGAACGGCGGTCTGAATGTGGAGTCTAAGTGGTACCATAATCCGGAATACATACAGCTGATAGAGGAAACCTGGGAGAAAGAAAATGGACAGATTTATGAATACACAAAGGATGAGGTTGATAAAATTAAGGAATTTGTGGAAGTTCATGGAATCGGTAATGTGCAGGAAGACAATGCATTGAAGGAATTTGCAGCTCAATTTATGCGATAAGAGTTCTGAAAATATGTTCAGAATTATTTTTACTACTATACAAGTGTAAGAGATAAAGCATAATTTTAGTGCTTTACCTCCTACACTTATTCTTATATTTTATAAATTTGTTAAAAGTTGTTTGTTATAGGGTGGATATAAATAATAATTTGTGGGAAATTGCCAAATTATTTACAGAAAAATATTGATACATTAATTTATTTAGTATATCATAAAATAGTGTATAAAAATATAAAACAAAAATGGAGAATAATATGAAAAATACTTCCGTTCATGATTATTATACGAAAATAAAATGGATATTAAAAAACTATAATGGATTATATTTTATATTTTGTAATTTTCTGCTTTGGATTCATCATATTTATGAATTAGCTATTGCGAAAAAAATTGGTGAAATAATACAATATATATCTTATCATACATATACCAATGAGTGGAAGTACGTTAGTCTGCTTATTATTAGTGCAGTTTCTTTTAAAGTATTGTATATTTACTACTCTATTAAAATTAAAGAAATGCCGGGATACTGTGTCAGACGAAAAACAATGCAGGTTATTTTTAATTTGGGATTTCCATTTTATGAACAGAGGGGAAATGATACATTATTGATGTTGTTTTCTTCAATAATTCCAGCTATTGAAAACTTGTATAGTAGAATTATTCCCGAAATTATGCAAAATCTCTGTGTAACGGTTATTTCATTTATTTTTTTTATAGGAGTGAATGGGTGGAAAAGCGCGATAGTACTATTTCTGGCTCTGCCGTCAGGTTTTATCCAGAAAAAGTTTACTAAAAAAATATCAAGCATGACAAAAGAGCAGCTAAAAAAGGAAAAGTTTTTTTATAAAAAAGTAGTTGCATTAGTTAATTCTATTAGAGATATGCGAGGGAGTCATTCTGAGGAATGGATGAAACATCAAGTAACGGATAGTTACTCTGATTATATGAAACAACGTATAAATGTTCTTGATATTCGTTATAAAAGGGGCGCGTTTTTTACAATTGCGGCCAAGGAAGCATTTTGTGGGATGGAATAAATTACAATAGCATTTTGGGGAATTCGATGAGAAAGAGAGTATCCGTTGTTTTTCAGGACACATTTCTATTTTCTGGAAGTATTCGATTTAATATTTGTATAGGAAATCCTGAAGCAAGTGATAAAGAGGTACGACTGGCTGCACGAAGAGCAGGCATTGCAGATTATATTGAGAGTCTTCCTGATTCATATGAAACGAAGGTTGGCTGCCGCGGAACCAGGTTATCGGGCGGGCAAAAACAGAGGATAGCAATTGCTCGGGCTATATTATCTAATCCAGATATATTATTACTAGATGAAATAACTTCAAAATTAGATTTTGATACCGAAAAAGGTATTATGGATGTGATTTTTGGAGAGCAATTTAAAGGAAAAACGATTATTGCCGTGTCACATAAACCAACTGTTTTGAAATATTTTGACCGTTTTTTATATGTTGACAGTAATGGACTAACAGAAATAACGGAAAACGAAGCAATGAATGTATTGTGATATTATTATGCAGGGAAAGACAAATGTATAAACTTAAAAAAATTGTTTTTAATGGAAGAATAGGGTTTGTGTTAGGTTTTTTGAGCGTGATTTTTAGTGCAGCAATTGAAGTGTTGAAAACAGAAAGTCAAAAAACATTAATCAATGGAATTGTACGGAGTGATGCGATAGATGCCTTGATTATAAAAGTATTAAGTATGCTTTTGGTCTTTAGTGCAGGAAGCATTATGTTTTATATTACCGGGCGTATTTTTCAAAGGGTATCTTTTTTTCAATGTAAAAAAAGGGTTAGTAATCTATCTGAAAAAATTCAAAGAATCAAAGCAGAACACTTAGAGATATCCTATATAGGTAATATGGAAGCTATATATACTGATATTGATGAATTGGGGACAAGAATGTACCAAATGTCAAATAATTGCGTAAATATAATTCATACAATAATGCTTTTTGGTATGCTTTTCCTAATAGGATTAGGGTGTCAAAAGACACGTTAATTAATATATGATTTTGTTTGTACCTTGAAAATTTAACACGAATTGCATGAAAGCTTT
>CASERA010000176.1 GCA_949290175.1 uncultured Ruminococcus sp. | reverse complement strand
TTTCCTGATTTGATTCTGATGGATGGTGGAAAAGGTCAGGTCAATGTGGCACTTCAGGTGTTAGATGAACTAAAATTGAATATTCCCGTCTGTGGTATGGTGAAAGATGATTACCACAGGACCCGGGGGCTTTATTATGAAAATAAAGAGATTTCTATTGATAAGTCTTCAGAGGCTTTCCGGCTGATTACCCGGATTCAGGATGAAGCACACAGGTTTGCCATTGAATATCACCGTTCTCTTAGGAGTAAAGGGCAGGTACATTCCATTCTGGATGATATTGAAGGAATCGGGCCGGCAAGAAGGAAGGCGCTGATGAGGAACTTCCTTAGTCTGGATGCGATTAAGGCGGCATCTGTGGAGGAGCTGGCAAAGATTCCTTCTATGAATGAAAAAGCGGCGGAATCGGTGTACAACTTTTTTCAAAAGTGATATAATTGAAAGAAGTAATTAGCAAAGAAAAGGAGAGTATTATGGGACAAGGCGTAAGTTTAAGAGAAATTGTCGAGAAAATGAATTTAAAGAACTTGACTTCGGATGTGGATTTAGCAGGCAAAGAAGTACATGTACCGGATATTAACAGACCAGCGCTGCAGCTGGCTGGTTACTTTGATCATTTTGATTCAGACCGTGTACAAATCATAGGCTATGTGGAATCCACCTATCTTCAGACATTAGCAGAAGAGAAGAAACTGAAGATGTATGATGAGTTATTATCTCATAAAATCCCATGCCTGATTTTCAGCAGAGATCTGGAAGTTGACAAGGAATTGTTAGAGAAAGCGACCGCAAGTGATACACCTGTATTTATGACAGGAAAATCCACATCATCCTTTATGGCAGAGTTAATCCGCTGGCTGAATGTGAAACTGGCACCATCAATTTCGATTCATGGCGTGCTTGTAGACGTATACGGAGTTGGAGTGCTGATTATGGGAGAAAGTGGAATTGGCAAGAGTGAAGCGGCGCTGGAGTTGATTAAACGTGGTCATCGTCTTGTGACAGATGATGTTGTGGAAATCCGGAAAGTAAGTGACGATACTTTGGTTGGATCTGCACCGGATATCACAAGACATTTTATCGAACTGCGCGGTATCGGAATTGTAGATGTAAAATCTATGTTCGGTGTTCAGAGCGTCAGAGAGACGCAGAATATTGATCTCGTAATTACTTTGGAAGAATGGAACAAAGAGAAAGAATACGACCGCCTGGGACTTGAAGAAAATTATACGGATTTTCTCGGTAACCGGGTAGTATGCCATAATATTCCGATTCGTCCGGGACGTAATCTGGCAATTATTGTAGAATCTGCTGCCGTGAACCACAGACAAAAACAGATGGGATACAATGCAGCACAGGAACTGTACAAGAGAGTGCAGGAAAGTCTGGCAAAAAAGAAATAGGAGTTTGAGAAGATGAAATATTGTTTTGGAGTAGACATTGGTGGAACAACAGTGAAAATGGGACTGTTTGAGGCAACAGGAGAAGTTCTGGAAAAATGGGAGATTAAAACCCATACAGAGGATGAGGGAAAGGAAATCCTTCCGGATGTTGCAGCTTCCATTGAAGAGAAAGTAAAGGCGTATAAACTGGCAAAGGAAGACATTATAGGAATCGGTGTTGGTGTTCCGGCTCCGGTGACAGAAGCAGGAATTGTACACGGAAGTGCCAATCTGGGATGGAAGTATAAAGAGGTAAAGAAAGAGCTGGAAGAGCTGACAGGCCTGACAGCAGAGATTGGGAATGATGCCAATGTCGCAGCACTTGGTGAGATGTGGAAGGGCGGCGGAGCCGGCTATAAGAATCTGGTTATGGTAACCCTTGGAACAGGAGTCGGTGGCGGTGTAATTGTCGGTGGCAAAGTGATTATCGGAAGCCATGGAGCAGGTGGAGAGATTGGACATCTCTGTGTAAATCCTCATGAGACAGAAGTCTGCGGATGCGGAAAGAAAGGATGTCTGGAACAGTATGCCTCTGCAACCGGAATCGTACGTCTGGCAAAGAGAAAGCTGGCAAAAGAGACAAGAGAAACAATGCTTCAGTCTGACAATATTTCAGCAAAAACTGTATTTGATGCAGTCAAAGCAGGAGATGAGGTTGCAAAAGAAATAGCATCGGAATTTGGAAAATATCTTGGTTATACATTGGCAAACCTGGCTGTGGTGACAGACCCATCTATTTTTGTAATTGGCGGGGGAGTATCAAAAGCCGGGGAAGTATTGCTGGATTATGTGAGAAAGCCCTATCAGGAGAGAGTATTCTTTGCAAACCGTGATGTGGAGTTTGCATTGGCAACACTTGGAAATGATGCAGGAATTTGTGGAGCTGCAAAGCTGGTTCTGGATGATTTTGCAGAATAAGACGTCGGGAAAGAAATCACAGAAGTTGTAAATAAAAGAAACCATAAGGGAAGAGCAGATTTGCTGTTTTCCCATATGGTTTCTTTTTATTATATGATTTCGTTATTCTTGAGGAACGTCCGTATCGGAAGAGTCTTCTGTATTGCCGGTATCGCCACCTGAAGTATCGGTGGTAGTATCGTCAGAAGTACTGGAGTCTCCTGTATTGCCTGCTTCATTATTGGTATTGGAATCATTGGTTCCTTCTGTAGAAGTACTGTTGGAATTTTCAGAAGTCTTTTCGTCAGACTTACTATCCGTGCTTTCGCTGGTATCAGTAGATTTGCTGTAATG
>CASERA010000175.1 GCA_949290175.1 uncultured Ruminococcus sp. | reverse complement strand
CGATGGATTTCGCACCAAACGGACCTGTCGGCTCATAGCTGCTTTCAAATTCTACACGAATAGTTCCAACATCCAAACGAGTAGGAATCTTATACTGCATAAAAGAATTACTGTAATTCTTTCCTTTGACATTATAGATTACGTCTTCATACATCGCCATCCCAATCCCCTGTGCCAGACCACCCTCCGCCTGCACTCTTGCCAGGTTCGGGTTCACAACTGTACCACAATCTACAACAGCCACATAATCAATCAGTTCCATTTCTCCCGTTTCTTTATCAATCTCCACTTCTGCCATTCCGACCATAAACGGCGGAGGAGATACAGGAGATGTAAATGCCTCACTTGCATATAAGACATCCTCATTATTACACATTACCCGGTTTCCGATTTCTGCTCTGGAAATGGATTCACCCGTCTTGATATTTGTCACTTTTTGCCCGTCAAAATCTACATCTTCCACAGAACATCCCAAATACTTTGCACCTTTTACACAAATCTTATCTTTCAACACCTCGCAGGTTTTGACAACTGCCATTCCTGTGACATAAGTTGTGCTGGAAGCATAAGAGCCTGTATCATACGGTGAAGAATCGGTATCCACTCCATGCACAACAATCTCTTCCAATTCACACTCCAGACATTCTGCTGCCATCTGTGCCAAAATTGTGTCGCATCCGGTACCCATATCCGTCGCACCAATCATCAGACTATAAAATCCATCATCATTTACCTTAATTCCAGCGGATGCTGTATCTACTGCTGAAATACCAGATCCCTGCATTGCCATTGCAACACCAACTCCACGTACTTTTCCATTCCCCATATCACGGTATGGAAACTTATTATCCCAATCCATCATTTCTTTTGCACGTGCCATACATCTGTCCAGTGCACAGCTGTTTGCCGTCTCACCGTAATAAGCCGGCATCAACTGCCCTTCTTGAACCATATTTTTCTCACGCAGTACAACCGGATCCATCTTCATTTTTTCTGCCAGTTCATTAACGGCAGATTCTACTGCAAAAAGTCCCTGTGTCGCACCATATCCACGGTAAGCTCCGGCAGACATGATATTTGTATACACAACGTCACACACAAAACGGAATGCTTTTGCCTTACCATACAACGGAATCGATTTGTGACCGGATAATCCGACCGTTGTCGGCCCATGTTCACCAAATGCTCCTGTATTGGACAGTGTATAAACATCAATTCCCTGAATGATTCCATCCTTATCTGCCCCCAGACGTACCCGTATCTCCATCTCATGCCTTGGTGAAGACGCAATCAGAGATTCTTCCCTTGTAAAAATCATTTTTGCGGCTTTTCCTGTCTTCCAGGTAACCAATGCAGGATACACTTCTGATACTACCGTCTGCTTTGCACCAAATCCTCCTCCGATTCGAGGTTTGATTACACGAATTTGAGATTTTGGAATATCCAGTGCATTAGACAGAATTCTGCGGACATGGAACGGAATCTGCGTAGAGGACAGAACATTCAGTCTTCCATAAGCATCCAAATAGGTATATGTACGGAAAGTCTCCATCATAGATTGCTGATTTGCCTTCGTATGATACACCTGGTCTATGACGTACTCACAGTTTTCCAGAACTTCATCAATGTTTCCTTCTGAGCATTCTTCATGTGCACAAAGATTTCTTTTATTATCAGCACCTACTGGGCATAAACTCTTCCAGTTTTCTTCCGGATGAACTAGAATCGGATTATCTTTTGCCGTTCTAAAATCCAATACCGGCTCCAGAATTTCATATTTTACTTTAATCATTTTCATTGCCTTGTTGACGGCTTCTTTTGTCTGACCTGCCACAATCGCAACTGCATCTCCCACGAAACGGACTCTCTGGTCCAAAATCAGCCTATCATACGGACTTGGCTCAGGATATGTCTGGCCTGCCATTGTAAAACGCTTGTCCGGACAATCTTTATAGGTCAGAATACATTCAATCCCCGGCACCATTTCTGCACGTGACACATTAATATCCTGAATCAGTGCATGGGCATGAGGACTTCTCAATACCTTTACTATCAGGCAGTCTTTTGCCGCTAAGTCATCCATATATACTGCCTTCCCTGTTACCAGCGCTTTATAATCCACTTTTGGAACTGGTTTATTTACCACTCTGGTACTCATGCCTGCACCTCCCTCTTTGCTTCTGCTCCAGCCTTCTTCGCTGCCATATATTTCTGAATGGCGCGCAGCTGTCCCATGTATCCGGTACATCTGCATAAATTTCCTGCAAGATATTCTTTCATCTCCTCAACAGAAGGATTCTCTAATTCCTGCACCATTGCCAATGCATTCATTATAAATCCCGGAGAACAGAACCCACACTGCTCTGCTCCTTCATTTGCCAGAAACGTACCCAGTTCTTCTGCTTCTTTTTGCAGCCCTTCCAGTGTTGTAATTTCCTGTCCCGCAACACTTGCTGCCAGAATTGAACAGGACAATCTGGATTTTCCATTTATCCATACTGTACATAAGCCACAGTTCGTTGTCTCGCATCCACACTTGACACTATAACATCCAAGATTTCTCAGAACATCAAAAAGCACCGTATCACCCGATACTTCTGCCACTGCAGGTTTTCCATTCAATTTAAACTGTATTTCCATTATCTTCCCTCCGCAATGATTGAACGCATCTCACGCAAAATCAATATTTCTGCCAGACGCTGTCTGTATTCAGCAGTTCCACGCATATTTGTTCCATAGGTAAACTCTGCAGCTGCCTGTTTTGCATATTCCCTTAAGTTTTCTTCGGAAATATCATTTGGAATCTCCCACTGTTTCTCAATCAAAGCTGCTTTCATTGGTCTTGCTCCTACGGAAAAGTACCAGGACTCCTGACCATTAACAATTCCTGTTACAACTGAACATGCTAAAACAGGAAAATCCGTCCTCGTCTGGCGGACAGACGCATAGCGGAAAGATCGCTTACTTTTTCTTATTATAATAGAAAGAAGAATGTCTTTATCTTTTTTCCGGTTTACAAATTCGGAAAGCCTAATGGTTCCTCCATTGTACAGTTCTACGAATGTATCCAGAGCTAGCAGAGCCGTGAGCACATCTGAAAATCCATATCTTCCAAAAATACTTCCCCCGACAGTTGCCTGATTTCGAAACTGTACCCCAACAATATGACGTACGGATTCTGCAATTCCATCCCCATACATCTCTCTTAGTCCTTCATGCTGTTCCAGCTCTCTCAACGTACACATTGCTCCAATTCTAAATACATGGTCTGTCTCTTCAATCTGGTCCAGTCCCAAATCTGACAAATCTATAATCGTCTGTACTCTCGCATTTCCCAGTCTCAGCCACATCATACCTCCCATGACACGGCTGTTTCTTGCCTGATTCAGCTCATAAGCCTCCTCCAATGTCTTTGCTTTCACATAATTATTAATCGTAAGCAAAACATATCTCCTTTCTTTGGTAACACATACTTTTGCATAAAAAAAGTGCAAATGCATCCAGCCATTCACACCCGCCATTTGACTTTATGATTCTATCACAGAATATTTGAAAAGTCAAAGAAACTCTGCTTAATTTCTTTTCAAGTTTTTTCTTAAATACTAGGATTGATGCATCTTCCAAATCTCCTTCCATAATATTCCTGT
>CASERA010000174.1 GCA_949290175.1 uncultured Ruminococcus sp. | reverse complement strand
CAGACTGAAGCCCAAAACTGATTCTGTTGATTCCTGCTTGTTTCCATGCCTCTAACTTTTCTTCCGTCACAGTTCCCGGATTCGCTTCAATTGAAATTTCTGCGTCTTTGTCGATTGTAAATACACTGCGCAAAACTGTAAAAATTTCCTCTATCTGTCTGCACGATAAAATGGACGGAGTTCCTCCGCCCATAAAAATGGTGGACACCCGGTAAGCTCCTGCCAGCCCCCGGTATCCTTCTATTTCTTCCTTCAGTGCCTCTGTGTATTCTGCACGTAACGCTTCTCCCGCTGGTGCAGAAAGAAAGTCACAGTATGCACATTTCTGTACGCAAAACGGAATATGCAAGTATAATTCCAGTTCTTTTTTCATACTTTGCTTCCTCTAGTTATCATCCAACTTCAGAACACTCATGAACGCCTTCTGCGGAATCTCTACATTTCCGACCTGGCGCATTCGTTTCTTTCCTTCCTTCTGCTTCTCTAAAAGTTTCTTTTTACGTGAAATATCTCCGCCATAACATTTCGCAAGAACATCTTTTCTCATCGCTCTTACAGTCTCTCTGGCAATAATCTTACTTCCGATTGCCGCCTGAATCGGAATTTCGAACAGCTGTCTGGGAATCTCTTCTTTCAGCTTTTCACACATCTTTCTTCCCCGCTCATATGCTGTTGCACTATGAACGATAAATGAAAGAGCATCTACTTCTTCTTTATTAATCAGAATATCCAGCTTCACAAGTTCTGACTGCTCATAACCAAGCATCTCATAATCAAAGGAAGCATATCCTCTGGAGCGGGATTTCAGAGCATCGAAAAAATCATAAATGATTTCATTCAGCGGAAGATGATAGTGAAGCACTGCACGCTTTTCTTCAATGTATTCCATTCCCTGATATACACCCCTGCGCTCCTGGCATAAATCCATAATCGCTCCAATAAATTCTGAAGTTACCATAATTTCCGCCTTTACAACCGGTTCTTCCATGTAGTCGATTTCCGCAGGGTCCGGCATATTGGTTGGATTTGTCAAATCAATGACTTCTCCATTGGTTTTATGCACTTTATAAATAACGCTCGGTGCCGTTGTCACCAGATCCAGATTATACTCTCTTTCCAGACGTTCCTGAATAATCTCCAGATGGAGAAGTCCCAGAAAACCACAGCGGAATCCAAATCCAAGTGCTACCGAAGTCTCCGCCTCAAACTGAAGTGCCGCATCATTCAACTGCAATTTTTCTAATGCATCTCTCAAATCCTGATACTTCGCTCCATCTGCCGGATACAGTCCACAGTACACCATCGGATTCACTTTCTTATATCCCGGCAGCGGCTCGGCGCACGGCTGCTTTGCGTTTGTTATAGTATCTCCTACACGAGTATCTTTTACATTTTTCAGACTCGCCGTGATATAACCAACCATTCCGGCACTCAGCTCTTCACACGGAATGAACTGACCCGCTCCAAAATAGCCAACTTCCACAACATCTGCTTCTGCTCCTGTAGCCATCATACGGATTGGAGTCCCTTTTCTTACTTTTCCTTCCTTAATCCGGCAGAACACAATAACTCCTTTATATGCATCATATACCGAATCAAAAATCAATGCTTTCAGCGGTTCGTTCGGATCCCCCTGAGGAGCCGGAATCTTCGTAACAATCTGCTCCAATACTTCTTCAATATTCAATCCGGTCTTGGCTGAAATCAGAGGTGCATCTTCAGCATCAATTCCGATCACATCCTCAATCTCTTCTTTGACACGATCCGGATCTGCACTTGGCAAATCTATCTTATTAATCACAGGAAATACGTCCAGATCATGATCTAGTGCCAGATAAACATTCGCCAGCGTCTGGGCTTCCACTCCCTGTGCCGCATCTACTACCAGAATGGCACCGTCACAGGCTGCCAGGCTTCTGGATACTTCATAGTTAAAATCCACATGCCCCGGAGTATCAATCAAATTGAATATATACTCTTCTCCATCTTTTGCCTTATAAACTGTACGCACAGTCTGCGCCTTGATAGTAATTCCACGTTCTCTCTCCAACTCCATATTATCCAATACCTGAGACTGCATTTCACGGCTGGTCAAAAGACCGGTTTTCTCAATAATCCGGTCTGCAAGAGTTGAT
>CASERA010000173.1 GCA_949290175.1 uncultured Ruminococcus sp. | reverse complement strand
GTAACATTTGATGATCAAAGCAGTGTGGAAGCAGATATCAAAGGAACAGACCCGGCACATGACCTTGCGGTGATAGCAGTTCCTCTGAAATCTATTTCCGATGATACGATGGATAAAATAGCAGTTGCGACATTGGGCGACTCAACAAAACTGAAAGTTGGTGAGCCGGCAATTGCAATTGGAAATGCACTTGGATACGGACAGTCTGTTACAACAGGTATTATCAGTGCAACAGACAGAACGAGTCAGCCGACAGATTCGGCATCCAATCAGGGTGAAGACGGTTCTGATGTAAAACTAATTCAGACAGATGCAGCAATCAATCCGGGAAACAGCGGTGGTGCTCTGGTGAATGCAAGTGGAGAAGTAATAGGGATTAATTCAGCTAAATTAATTGGAGAGGATGTAGAAGGTATCGGATATGCGATTCCAATTAGCGATGTTTCTGATATCATTACAAATCTGATGAATCAGGAGACGAAAACAAAGGTAGCAGAAGCTGACAGAGGATATCTTGGCATTACCGGTGTGGATGTAGACAGCAGCAGTTCGAAGAGATATGGTATGCCGACCGGCGTTTACGTTTCAGATGTTTTGAAAAACGGTGGTGCAGACAAAGCGGGAATTACGAAAGGAAGTGTGATTGTCGGATTAAACGGAATCACAATTGACAGTATGGATACGCTGCAGAATCAGCTACAGTATTATGCAAAAGGGGATACTGTCAGCCTGACAGTAAAGATACAAAACCAGAATGGAGAATATGACGAGCAGACCGTAGATGTAACGCTTGGAAATAAAGCAAACTAATCGATACAAAAGTTCGCTTTTTAAGACACAGGAACGAGTTTTTCCTGTGTCTTTTCACGCTTCAGGGAGTCTTATAACTTGCGAAAAATGGAGAAAAATGATATGATAAAACAGCATATATTTCAAAGAAAGAATGGAAGGAATAAAGAAAATGAGTCAAAAGAAGAAAGGCAAAAATATGAAGCGTAAAAATATGAGAAGCTCAGGGATTGCCGGGAAAATCAGCCAGAAGATAGGAATCGGGCTGTGTGCGATACAGATGTTGGCATCTTGTGCTTTTATTATTGCATTGTTCATGCTGAATATGCTTCCGTTTAAGTACATGGGGCTGATTGGCATGGGATTGATTTTGTTTTTAGTTATTGCACTGTCCACTCAGCTCCTTTCGAAAAAGAAGGGCATTGGAGGAAAAGTCTTCAGTGTAATAATCAGCATAGTTCTGATTTTCGGCTCGTATTATGTATTTAAGACAACCGGAACGGTAAAAAGTATCAGTGGCGGTGATACGAAAGTGACAGAGATGGTTGTGGCAGTAAAAGAATCGGATCCGGCAGAAACATTGCAGGATGCTGCGGGCTATACCTTTGGGGTTCAGTACGCCATGCAGGGAGATGACGTACGTGCAGCTGTAGATGATATCAATCAGCAGCTGGGGGCACAGATTACGACAACAGAATATACTGGAGTCGGTGAACAGGCGAGAGCACTTCATAACGGAGAAGTACAGGCGATTGTTTATAATAACGCTTACAGCGGAATGCTTCAGGAAGCATTAGGAGAAGACACAGAAAACTTCAAGGTGATTTATACCTATAAGATTACAACAAAAGTAGAAAATCAGGCAGCACAGGTAGAAGTGAAGGATGAAAGCTTTACTGTCTACATCAGCGGAATTGATGTGTATGGGGCAATTGAAACAAACAGCCGGAGTGATGTGAATATTCTTGCAGTTGTAAATCCGGTAAGTCATCAGATTCTGCTTGTGACAACTCCTCGTGATTATTATGTGGAGATTCCGGGAATATCAGGAGGTCAAAGAGATAAACTGACTCATGCAGGTATTTACGGTGTGGATGCTTCCATGGCAACATTGGAGCAGCTGTATGATACAGATATCGATTTCTATGCCCGTGTGAATTTTACATCCTTAGTAGAAATGGTAGATGCATTGGGTGGTGTAGATGTGATTTCGGAGCAGGCATTTACGACAAGTGAGGACACAGGTCTTGTTATGAATGTGGTTCAAGGTGAGAATCATTTTAACGGGCAGCAGGCACTTGCATTTGCGAGAGAACGTCAGAATGTAGACGGGGGAGATTTCCAGAGAGGTAAGGACCAGCAGGCAGTGATTACGGCTATGATTAAAAAAGCTATCTCACCGGCAATTTTAACTGGAGCAAACGGACTGTTGAACAGTGTCAGCGGCAACGTAGATACGAATATGTCGCAGGAACAGATTCAGGAATTGATCAAGAGCCAGCTGGCAGATGGAGCGGCATGGAATATCAAATCTCTGGCAGCAGAAGGAACCGGAGATGAGCAATATTGTTACTCTATGCCAGATACATTATTGTATGTGACACAGCCGAATGAGGCATCTGTCGCATCCATCAAACAGGCAATTGATGCCGTAGAACAGGGTGAAGTATTTTCTGATTCAGAAGTAGCCCAGTAAAAGACGATATAATAGGGGATAAAGTATGAAACGACTGATAATAAAATGGGATTTATCAATTGTATACCGGAGCATGTTGGTTCTTTTGGATATCCTGTTCATTAATTTGAGTTCTTTTATGGCATTGTGGATTCGGTTTAACATGCATATAGCCGAGATTCCACCGGAATATTCCAATTCCGTATTAGAGATAGCAGTTCTGAATACAATTGTTACTCTGATAATTTTTGCGGTTTTCAGATTGTACACAAGCCTGTGGCGGTTTGCCAGTATTAAAGAGCTGATATATGTAATTGAGGCATGCTGTATTTCGGTATTATTTAATATACTTGCTTATTTCCTGACATATAGACCCATTTACAGAAGTTATTTTCTGATTTATGCAGCGTCACTGTTTTTATTAACATGTTTGAGCAGATTTTCTTACCGGCTGATTCGTCTATTATACCGTGCCAATATTCATGGACGCCATACACGCAATACAATGATTATCGGAGCTGGTGAGGCATGTAATGTGGTGATGAAAGAGTTGGAACTCAGTACAGAGCTGGATTCCAAAATCTGCTGTATTATCGATGATAATCCAAGGAAAAAGGGAACATATATCCATGGGGTAAAAGTGGTTGGCGGCAGAGATGACATTTTGAAGTATGCGGAAAAATTTCGAATTACAGAAATCATCATCGCAATTCCGAGTGCAAAGAAAAAAGAATGCCAGAAGATTCTCAATATCTGTCAGAAAGTACCAAACTGTGAATTGAAAATTCTTCCGGGTGTATATCAGCTGGTAAACGGAGAGGTCAGTGTATCTAAATTGCGCAATGTGGAGATTGAAGATTTACTTGGCAGAGACCCGATTCAGATTACAACAGAAAAAATCTGTCGTTATGTATCGGACAAGGTTGTTCTTGTAACCGGAGGCGGCGGAAGTATCGGAAGTGAACTTTGCAGACAGATTGCTGCTAACGGTGTAAGGCAGCTGATTATCTTCGATATCTATGAAAATAATGCGTATGATATCCAGCAGGAGTTGAAACAGAAATATCCGTATCTGGATTTGGTTGTTTTAATCGGTTCTGTCAGAAATGGAAGAAAGTTAAACAGTGTATTTGCGAAATATCGTCCGGATATTGTATACCATGCCGCTGCACATAAGCATGTTCCGCTGATGGAGGACAGCCCGAATGAAGCGATTAAGAACAATGTATTCGGGACTTATAAGGTGGCTCTGGCAGCAGATCGGTATAAAACGAAGAAGTTTGTTTTGATTTCTACGGACAAGGCTGTGAATCCAACTAATATAATGGGAGCTTCCAAGCGGATATGCGAGATGATTATCCAGACGTTCAACAATCGTTCAGATACAGAATATGTGGCAGTACGTTTTGGAAATGTGCTGGGAAGCAATGGAAGTGTGATCCCCTTGTTTAAAAAGCAGATTGAAGCAGGTGGTCCGGTAACGGTGACTCATCCCGATATCATTCGATATTTTATGACGATCCCAGAGGCAGTGTCTTTGGTACTTCAGGCAGGAGCAAGTGCAAAAGGCGGAGAGATTTTTGTATTGGATATGGGACAGCCTGTAAAAATCGCAGACCTTGCTAAGAACTTGATTCATTTGTCCGGATTTACAGTAGGAACGGATATTGAGATTAAATATACAGGGCTTCGCCCGGGGGAGAAGCTCTATGAAGAACTTTTGATGGCAGAAGAAGGATTGCAGAGTACTGATAATGAGCTGATTCATATCGGAAAGCCGATTGATTTTGATGAGGAGGAATTCCTGTACGATTTAGAGATGCTGTATAAAGAAGCGTATGCAGAAACAGACCAGATGAAGAACATTGTACACAAGATTATTCCTACCTATCATTTAAGAGAAGCAGATATCATCCGGGACCAGAAGATTCAGTCGGGCTGGAAAAAAGAATTTTCAGATACAAGATCTAAACTGCCAAGTGCTTTCTTAAATGGAAATGCAGCAGATGGAGAAGAGAAAGAAGGAAAATAAGATGAAGGTACCATTTTCACCACCAGATATTACAGAAGAAGAAATTGCAGAAGTAGCGGAAACATTGAGAAGCGGATGGATTACAACCGGTCCCAGAACGAAACAATTTGAAAAGGAGATTGCGCAGTATTGCCATACATCCAGAGCTGTTTGTTTGAATTCTGCGACGGCATGTATGGAGATGGCACTGCATCTTATGGGAATTGGACCAGGGGATGAAGTGATCACAACGGCATATACTTATACCGCAACATGTAGCTGTATTTGTCATGTGGGTGCGGTTCCGGTACTTGTGGATACATTGGAAGATTCTTATGAAATGGACCCGGCAGCGGTAGAGCGGGCTGTAACAGAAAAAACAAAAGCCATTATCTGTGTGGATTTGGCGGGAATTGTTTACAGTAAATATGAAGAGATTTTTCGGATAGCAGAGGAGAAGCGATTCTTGTTTCGCCCTTCCAATGAACGGCAGAAAAAGCTGGGCAGAATCCTGGTGATGTCCGATGGGGCACATGCATTTGGTGCGCAGTATCAAGGGAAAATGTGCGGCCAGATTGCCGATTTTACAAGTTTTTCTTTCCATGCAGTGAAGAATCTGACTACGTCAGAAGGAGGAGCACTTACCTGGTCTTCAGCAATCGAAGATTGTGGAATTGATAGTGAAGAACTTTACAAAGAACTGATGCTGCTGTCTCTTCATGGACAGTCCAAAGATGCGTTGGCAAAGACACAGGCAGGAGCCTGGGAATATGACATTGTAGCCCCATATTATAAGTGTAATATGACAGATATTATGGCAGCGATCGGTCTTGTTCAGCTAAAACGGTATCCGGAGATTTTAAAACGAAGAAGAGAGATTATTGAAGTATATAACAAGGCACTGTCAGATTCGCCGGTGCAGGTCTTAAATCATTATGGAAAAGACCATGCGTCCAGCGGGCACCTTTATCTTGTACGAGTGAATGGAAAAACAAGAGAAGAGTGTAATGAAATCATTACGAAGATGTCAGAGAAAGAAGTTGCCGTAAATGTACATTATAAACCGCTGCCGATGATGACAGCATATAAAAATATGGGATTTTGTATTGAGGATTATCCGAATGCGTATGAGCAGTTTTCAAATGAGATCACATTGCCGCTTCATACGTGTATGACGGATGAACAAATC
>CASERA010000172.1 GCA_949290175.1 uncultured Ruminococcus sp. | reverse complement strand
CTGAACTATGTGGCCGATATTATGAATAATGTAGACAGAAGTACAGAGAAGGATATTTTTGAAGAGCTGACGTTAAAGGATGCTCCATTGGCAGATAGTGTAAGAAAACTGATGTTTGTATTTGAGGATATTGCCTTTCTGGATCCAATATCTATTCAAAGATTTATACGGGAGGTGGATGCGAAAGAGCTGGCAGTGGCTCTTAAAGCAACCAATCAGGATGTTGCGAATGCCATTTTCTCCAACATGTCATCCAGAATGAGGGAGACCATTCGGACAGATATCGAATACCTGCATAATATCCGTATGAGTGATGTATTGGAAGCACAGCAGAGGGTTGTATCTACAATCCGAAGACTGGAGGAGAGTGGAGAACTTGTAATATCCAAGGATGGAAAGGATGACTTTATTGTTTAGTATAATCAAATCAGAAGACACAATATTAGAGCGGAAACGGATTGAGTTATACCGGGAGTATGCCAGCGAGCCGGAAGAAGCAGAAGAGAATGTGGAACAGATGTATACTCCTAATCTGGTGGAGGCAGAGGTACAACGCATCTATGAAGAAGCAGTGCAGCGTGCCAATCAGTCTGCATCAAGAATTCTGGAAGGCGCATATGCAAAACGAGATAAGATTGTCAATACGGCAGAAGAGGATGCAAAACGAGTCCATCAGAGAGCCAGGAGTGAAGGGTATCAGGAAGGGCTTTTAGAAGCGGCATCCCAAATTGAATCACAGATAAAAGAAATGACAGGGAGTCTGAATGATATTCGTCGGATTCAACAGCAGAATACAGATGCCCTGAGCCGGGATATTATAGAACTATCTTTGTCAGCAGCAGAAAAGATTTTGCATAAACGGATTGAAGAGGATGAAGAGGAAATGCGGGAACTTGCACATGCTGCGATTCTCTCTGTAAAGGAAAAGAAACAGATTAATCTTCAGATTTCGAATCAGATGATTGGTTTGATTGATAAGTTAGACAAAGAGCTGGAGCCGGTTCGTGAACGTTACCAGAGTATTATTAAAGTAAAAGCAGTTCCTATGGAGAAAGGAACATGCCGGGTAGAAACAGAGGATGGTATTATAGATGCTTCTGTATTCGTACAGCTTGAGAATCTCAGGGAGCAGATCTTACTGCTTGCTGATGAAAAATAGTGGCGGTTTTTATGGATATAAGAGAGATTAAGAATACGATAGAGAATGCGGATCTGTATACTGAGATGGGCAGGATTGACAAGATTGTAGGAATGACTATCGAGTCAATAGGTCCGGTCTGCAATATCGGAGATGTCTGTGAGATAGAAGCTGCCAAAGGCAGCGGAAAGTTTTATGCTGAGGTAGTTGGTTTCCGGGAGAATGTAGTGCTTTTGATGCCATATGATGAGATTGAGGGTATTGGATATGGAAGTGCAGTGAAGAACACCGGAGATAAACTTAGAATACCTGTAACAAACAATTTAATTGGGCGTACTGTGGATGCACTTGGAAATCCGATTGACGGAAAGGGCTCTATAAAGGGAGATGCTTACTATCCGATAACCGGAAAGCCATCCAATCCCATGGAACGTCCCAGAATTGATACACCGATTCAACTTGGGGTCAAAGCCATTGACGGGCTCTTGACTATGGGTAAAGGACAGCGAATGGGAATTTTTGCGGGAAGTGGTGTTGGAAAGAGTACGCTCATGGGAATGATTGCCAGAAATGTAAGGGCAGATGTAAATGTCATTGCCCTGGTGGGCGAAAGAAGCCGAGAGGTAGTAGAATTTATTAACCGTGATTTGGGAGAGGAAGGTGCAAAGCGCACCGTGCTGGTAGTTGCAACTTCTAACCAGTCCGCTATGATGCGCTCTAAATGCACACTGACAGCAACAACAATTGCAGAATATTTTAAAGATCAGGGGATGGATGTCCTGCTGATGATGGATTCCCTGACCAGATTTGCTATGGCACAGAGGGAGATTGGATTAAGTATCGGGGAGCCGCCTGTGGCACGAGGATACACACCGTCTATTTATGCGGATTTACCGAAACTTCTGGAACGGTCGGGTAATTTTAAAGAAGGTTCAATTACCGGGATTTATACAGTACTGGTAGAAGGAGATGACTCCAATGAGCCGGTTTCAGATACAGTAAGAGGAATCATTGATGGTCATATCATGTTGTCGCGTAAAGTGGCAATGTCTAACCGATATCCTGCAATCGATGTGCTGGCAAGTATCAGCCGTCTGATGAGTGATATTGTGCTGCCAGAACAGAAAGCGGCAGCGTCTAATTTCAGACAATTACTTTCTGTCTATGAAGCAAATTTCGATTTAATTTCAATAGGAGCTTATAAAAAAGGTTCGAATCAGCAGTTAGACGAGGCAGTCGAAAAGATTGACCGTCTGTATGATTTTCTGAAGCAAAAGGTGGATGAGAGCTATACGTTGGATGAAACCGTGATTCAACTCATCAGCCTTTTCGAATAAAATATGCAGATAGGAGGCAGTTTTGTGAAGAAATTTCAGTTTTCATTAGCAAGGCTGTTGAACTTTCAACAGCAGAACCTGAAAAGAGAAAAAAATCTGATGGCTCAGCTGATGGAGGAAAAGCGTGAGGTTGAAAGCCAAAAGACGAAAGTTGAATCACAGCTTGGGGAGATTCATGCCGGGATGGAAGAGGAGATAGAAAAGGGAACTACCATCTTTCAAATTCGGGCATTTACAACAATGATAGAAAATGGAAAGTCTCAGCTTGAAGGAATCAAGCGGAAACTTCAGATTATGGATACAGAGTTGGAAAGACAGCGTCAAGTTGTCATAGAGGTATCCAGAGAAGTCACAAAGCTGGAAAAGCTGCGTGATAAAAAGTTAGAGGAATACCGTTATGCCGAAGCAAAAGAGCAGGAAGACAGAGTGTCGGAACATGTCGCCGGTCAATTTGTGAGGCAGAACGTTTCCTAAGTCAGATATTTGAGATGGACTTAGATATCTGACCCGATAGATAAAATCTGGGTAAAGGAGGTGAGAGGGAAGTGGAAGTACAGGATGTAAAAATCTCAGAAATCCAGCAAAGTATGCAGCAGATAAGTCCGGCGGCACAGCAGACAGAAGATTTTCTGAATATTCTAAATCAGAAACTGGAATCTGAGAATCAGAAATTGGAATCTGAGGTGTCACAGCCGGAAACAATACAAGACCAGGATTTGGAGCAGCAGAATTGTGAGGAACCAAAAGAAGCTGTTTGTGCGGATTCCGAAAAAGATTCTGTAAAGACAGATGAGGTTGATGTTGAGCAGGAAGTCGGAACAAATCAGAAAACGGAAGAAATCCTTTTAGAGGAAGTGTTAAAGAATGGCGTAGTACAGGAGGTATTCGAACAAAGTTGGCAGCCAATCCTGCAGCATGAGATACAGACAGCTCAAACAGAAGCTGTAATGTATGAAACCGGGCAGGAAGTACCAAAGAAGGAAAGTTTGGATATCGCAGGGCAGGGACAAAATTTTGTAGAAAAAGATCTGCAGACAAAAAGTTTCGCAGACATTAGCAGAAATATACAGCCGGTAGTACAGGAAAATATTACAGTGCAAAAGGGCGTGGCAAACCTGTCAGAAACTCAGATGAATGGTATGATTCAAGTGCGGGAAGGCAGTGTGCAGAATCAAAGTGTTCCAGAATCTCTAAGTGACATGGCCGAAGTTCTGAAACAGAATTCAGCCGGACACAGTGTTGTCCAACAGCAAGTTCCATCTGATGAAGAAAAGAGTACAGTCAGCATTGAGGAACTGCAGAAGTATGTGGATGAAAAGCTCTTTTCCAATTCCGGAGAGCTTGCATTTAAAATGCTTTCAGGTGGTTATGAAGTGCAGTCCCCGGCAAGCGGAAAGTTTACGGCGGCACAACCTGTCATGGAACAGATACAGGTGGGGATTCATAAAGGAATTTCTAATCAGCTTGAAACATTTACAATTTGCTTAAAGCCGGAAGGTCTGGGTGAAATATTGGTGCACTTGGAATCCAGCGGAGGCAAAATAGCCATGAGTATCGGAGTAAGTAGTGCACAGACTCAGAAGATGCTGGACAGTGAGATGCTGAACCTCAGAGAGCTGCTTAAACCTTTTAATGCAGAGGTCAAGGAAATCTACCAGAGCCAGCCGCAGGCATTTGATATGATGACAAATCAGCAGAACATGTTCCAGCGTCAGAGGAACCAGTTTTATGGAGGGAATGCAGTCGGAACAGCTTCTTATCGGAATGAGGATATACAGGAACAGGCAATGCATCCGGAAGCAGACGTACAGAAAATGTATGGAGCCACAGTCTATACTGCCGGAGGATGGAATGCTTATGTATAAGCATAGAAAGGGGGATATATGCCATTAGATATGTCGGGAATTACTTCCCAGAATCGAGTGAGCCAGACGTCAGGAAATGTCATTGATGCCGTGTACGCAGATGCATCAGAGAAAGATGTCACAATGGATGATTTTCTGAATCTGATGGTGGCACAGCTGCGCAATCAGGATTTTCTGAATCCGGTGGATGATACACAGTATATGGCACAGCTTGCACAATTTACAACTTTGCAGCAGATGCAGGAGATGAGTTACAACTCCAAGACAACATTTCTCACGTCCCTGATTGGAAAGAATGTAGTAGCAGCAAAATTGAATGTAAATGGTGATTTGAATCGAACAGAAGGCATTGTAGATAGGGTGTCATTTGTAGATAATCAGTTCATGTTCTACATTGATTCAGAAGGTTTTACCATAGATCAGATTATGCAGGTAACAAAGATACAGGAAGCGCAGACAGAAGTATCTGAAGAAACATATATTGAATCAAAGGAGGAGACAGATGGATCCAATTCTGTATAACAAACGTCTTCAGTCCCCGATTTATACGGGAACAGTGCCGCCGGCACAGCAGATGCCAAATACAGAAAAAAATACTTTACAAAAAGGCGGAGTATCTTTTCAGGAATTACTGGAACAGAAAGTCAGAAAAGAAAGCCGCGTCGAATTTACGAAACATGCTATGGATCGTGTTATGCTCAGAAATGTGGATGTATCAGCAGATAACCTGAACCGTCTGAATGAGGGAGTCAGGCTTGCAGAAGAAAAAGGGTTGAAAGAGCCTTTAATTCTTGTGGATTCTACCGCATATGTGGTAAGTGTGAAAAATAATAAAGTCATTACCGTAGTGAATGACGAAAATTTAAAAGGAACAGTTTTTACAAATATTGATGGAACCGTTTTAATATAGCCGGTCCTTTTGGAGGTTATTCCTGTCCTGAACGACAGACGGACAGGGCGGTTAGAAGGGAGAAGAATATGTTAAGATCAATATATTCAGCAGTATCGGGTATGAAATCACATCAGACCAGGCTTGACGTTATAGGTAATAACATTGCCAATGTAAATACATATGGGTTTAAGTCGAGCCGCACCAGATTTCAGGATGTATTTTATCAGACTTTATCCAGTGCAACAGCAGGAAGTGCAACAAAAGGGGGAGCGAATGCCAGTCAGGTAGGATATGGTGCTCAGCTTGGCGGAGTCGATTTAAATATGGGGCGTTCCGCGTTCCAGACAACAGATAATGCACTGGATTTTGCAATTGCGGGTGAAGGATTCTTTCAGGTTATGGATGCAGATGGAAATATTTATTATACAAGAGCCGGAGTACTGAATATTGACCCGAACGGAAACTTGATTGATGCTAACGGAAATATCGTTTTAGGTGTCTCAGGAGATCCTCTGGGACGCAGTCCGTCCAGTGAGCGTATTCAGTTGAACGTACCGGATGTAGAGCCAACGAGAGCAACGGTAACAGAGTCTGTTAACGACGTGATGTTTACTGTTACAGCAGAAAACACAACAGATGCCGGAAATATTATTATTAACTTCCTGAAAGATACATCACTGCCGGACGGTTCGGATATTGTTGTTAATCCAGATGAAATCACAAGTACTTCAATTACAGTCAGAGTAAATGAGACAGCAATCTTTACAGATTTGGCTGATTTATCACAGAAGATGAACCTTGCAATTACGACGGCAAATAAAGGAGCGCATCCGGCAGGAGACTTTACCATTTCAGCACAGCCGGAAGATGATCTTTTTCCGGCAGGCGGTTTGACAGGCGCAGAAATCTGTGGCACGAATTTTGGTATGAAAGAAGGAGAAGTTGTTCTGGCGCCAGCAAATGAAACAAAAGGAATTTTTGGCAGTATGAAACCAAAATCCGTCAGCAAGAATCCCCCGTTTACCGGAACAGGTGAGGTTACATACAATGCTGTATATCATGCGGCATCTGACGATGGAAATACTCCTGCAAACTGGACGATTACTGCTCAGATAGGTGACAAAGTTTATACCGGAATTGTAACATCTAACAGTACAACAGCGAAAACAGTCCTTCTGAAAAATGAGGAGGATGGTGATTATATTGAAATGAGTCATCCGGGATTTGATGCAATTACAAGTGCCTGGAGAAAAGATAGTGACGCAAATACCGGTGACCCGGCAGACGGTGCGAAATTTACAGAGGTTAAGGGAGGAAATGCCGTACCTTCTACACAGTCCAATGATATCGGTTTGAAATCATTTAAGCTGGAGCTTGGAAATGAGGGTGGACCGCAGACAATCGGAAGCTGTTCTATTTCTATTACATCATCCGGTATTATCGAGGCTACACATCCAAACCTGGGTAAATGGCAGATGGGAAGAATTGACCTGGTAACTTTTGAAAATCCGGCGGGGCTGGAAGCGGTTGGAAATTCTTATTTTGCAGCATCTGCAAACTCAGGAGCAGCGACCAGTGCAGCACCGGGAACAGGCGGAACAGGGGCGTTGAAAGGTTCTGCGCTGGAGATGTCAAACGTAGACATTTCAACTGAATTCTCAGATATGATTGTAACAGAGAGAGGATTCCAGGCGAATTCCAGAATTATCACGGTTTCTGATGAGATTTTGAATGAGCTGATTAATCTGAAACGGTAGGGAACGATATGATAACATTAACAAAATTAAATGGTGAGGAGTTTTTGTTGAATTGTGATTTAATTGAGACGATTCGTAAGAATCCGGATACTGTTATCACCCTGACAAATGGGAAAAAACTGATTGTGCGGGAATCTCCAGAGGAAATAACCGGGAAGGTCATCGAATTTAGAAGACAAATTTTCGCTGACCTTCTTGGTCAGATAAGATAAGCGGGAGGCAGATTAGATTATGGATATAATGTCTATTATAGGGATTATCGCGGCGGTAGGGTTCGTATTATTTGGTATGGTATTTGATGCGGAAACAATGCGGTTTGTATTTTCGAATTTGAATGCATTTATAGACCCTACCAGTTTTGCAATTACAGTGGGAGGTACCATTGGCGTATTGATGATTTCCTTCCCGGCAAAGAACTTTAAAAAAATAGGGAAGCATCTAAAGATTGTATTCCGGCCGGAAAAATATGATACAGTGCAGTACATTGACCAGATTGTAGAAATTGCGAAAGAAGCGAGAATGAAGGGGCTTTTGTCTCTGGAAGATAAATTGAAGGATATTGAAGACCCGTTTTTACATAACAGCCTGCTTCTTGTAGTGGATTCTGTAGATTTGGAAAAGGTGAGAACTCTCATGGAAACAGAGTTGACTCAGTTGGATGAAAGACATGCGCTGGATCGGGAATTCTACGAACGTGGTGCATCGGCAGCACCTGCATTTGGTATGATAGGTACATTGATAGGTCTGATCCTGATGCTGGGCAATATGTCAGATGTAGATAAGCTTGCGGAAGGTATGGCGGTGGCACTGATTACGACCCTTTACGGTTCACTTCTTGCCAATGTCATTTTCACTCCGATGGCAAACAAGTTGAAAGCAAGACATGATGAGGAGTTCTTGTGTAAGATATTGATTATGGAAGGTGTAATGGCAATCCAGGAAGGTGAGAATCCTAAATTTATTGAAGAGAAATTATACAAATTACTTCCGGCGAATCAGATGAAGCTGAAGAAGGAAGGGAGAGAAGGCAGTGCCTAATCGAATGAAAGGAGTATTCTATCATGCCGAACGGACAAAATAACATACTAGAAATAGAAGAAAAAATCCTTCAGGAGCTGACAACTGTTTACCAGGAGGCGGCTTCGAAGGCAATGTCATCTATTATGAAAACCAATATCACAGTTTCATCCCCCGAAGTTTCTCAGGGTGAGCTTCAAAATGTGGATTATATGCTGCTTGAGCCGGCAATTTTCGTGAAAAGCTGTCTGACGTCACAGGTGGCGGGAACAGAAATGTTGATTTTCAGACAGAGGGATATTCAGATTTTCCTAAACAAATTGATGGGGATTGATGAATTAGCAAGCCCGGATTTTGTATTTGATGAGATTTCATTAAGTGCGGCCACTGAGATTATGAATCAGATGGTGGAGGGTGCAACAGAAGCAATGGCGGTATATCTGGGAAACAGGATGAGGTCATCAGCCTGTATACTGAATACTTCGGATGAGGTATCCGGACTGGCGGAAGCCATGAACGAGGAACCGGATTCTCATGTGACAGTTGTTGCCCATAAGCTGAACATAGATGGAATGATAGATAGTGAATTCCTTCAAATAATTTCATCACAGGCAGAAGAAAGCCTTCAACAAGAAGTCAAAGCAAAGGAAGAACAGATGATAAAGGATGCACAGGAAGAGCAGAGACTCAAAGAGATAGAGCAGGGAGTGCATGCTGTATCATCTCAAAGAGCGCAGGGTTCAGATATATTTGCCCGGAGGGCGTCTTTCACAGATGATGTGATTCAGGATATTCCTTTTAAGAATAACCTGGGACTGATTATGAATGTCCCTTTGAATGTAACAGTGGAAATCGGACGTACAAAGCGTAAGCTAAAAGAGGTGCTTAGTTTTGAAAGTGGAACAGTAATAGAGTTTGAGAAACAGGCAGACGCACCAGTGGATATCATAGTCAACGGACAGTTGATCGCCAGAGGTGATGTGGTCGTAATTGATGATAATTTTGGCGTGCGTGTGACGGAAATCGTGAATAAGACGAATCTCTTTGGAAATGGTGAATAAAGTTGAAAAGATTTAACTACGTACTGACAGCGGGAGTCATCGGGATTATCTTCCTGATTATTATACCACTGCCTACATTTATCTTGGATTTTATGTTTATATTTAATATCTCTTTGTCATTTTTGATTCTATGTATGACATTGTATATCAAAGAGGCATTGGAATTCTCAATATTTCCGTCCATTCTTTTGATTACCACGCTTCTTAGACTGGGGCTTAATATCTCATCTACAAGGAGAATTCTGTTTGACAATGGATATGCAGGAGAAGTCATTAAAACGTTTGGAGAATTTGTAATCCGTGGAAATGCGGTCATTGGATTCGTTATCTTCCTCATTATTGTTCTTGTACAGTTTATTGTTATCACAAAGGGGTCTGAGCGGGTTGCAGAGGTAGCGGCAAGATTTACGCTGGATGCCATGCCGGGAAAACAGATGGCGATTGATGCGGATTTAAATTCCGGACTGATTGATGAGAAGCAGGCCAGAGAGAGACGTTCCAAGATACAAAGAGAGGCAGACTTTTTCGGCTCCATGGATGGTGCGACTAAGTTTGTAAAAGGAGATGCCATCATTTCTATTATTATCACGGTCATTAACTTTGTAGGTGGACTGATTGTGGGATTCATGAATCAGCAGGGTACTTTTAATGAAATTATGCAGATTTATACCACAGCTACAATCGGTGACGGACTGGTGTCTCAGATACCGGCACTGTTGATTTCCGTATCCACAGGTATGATTGTAACACGTTCTGCATCTGAGAACAATTTAAGTGAAGAATTAAGCAGCCAGTTTTTGGCACAGCCAAAGGTTCTGATTATTGCAGGATGTGCATCCGCATGCCTTGCGCTGATACCGGGATTTCCGGTTGTACAGATTCTTTGTATTTCGGCAGCATTGATTGCACTTGGAATGGTGGTACAGAGAAAAGAAAAAACAGCACTGGAAGCGGAAGCATCGTCTTTTGTAGAAGCAGAGGTGCAAAGTGAGGCGTCTTACTATAAAAACGTAGAGAATATTTATGGACTTTTGAATGTAGAGCAGATAGAAATGGAATTTGGATATAGTCTGATTCCTCTTGTCGATGAAAGCAGCGGTGGAAACTTTATTGACCGTGTTGTAATGTTCAGAAAACAGATGGCTTTGGAGATGGGATTTGTTATTCCATCTGTCCGGTTAAAGGACAGCGGACAGCTGAATCCGAACCAGTACAGTATTATGCTGAAAGGTGAAGAAGTAGCAAGGGGAGATATTCTGACAAATCATTATCTGGCACTCTCCCCAGGGGAAAATGCAGAAGAAATCCAGGGAATAGATACTGTAGACCCGGCATTCCACATTCCGGCAAAATGGATTAGTGAGGATAAACGTCTTCAGGCAGAGATGGCGGGCTACACGTTGATTGATCCTACCTCTGTCATCATTACGCACCTGTCAGAAGTTATCAAGGAGCATCTTTATGAGCTGCTGAACCGTCAGGAAGTAAATAACCTGCTCGAAAATTTGAAAAAATCTAATGCAATGATTGTGGAAGAGACAATACCTGATATCATTTCCATAGGAAATCTGCAAAAGGTTCTGGCAAATCTTCTGCGTGAAAATATTCCGATTAGAGATATGGAGACAATTATTGAAACATTGAGTGATTACGGTACACAGACAAAAGATACGGAAATGCTGACAGAGTATGTGCGTCAGGCATTACGTCGTACGATTTCACATCGTTTTTCTGAAGCAGGGCAAATGAAAGTAATCAGTCTGGATGAGAAGATTGAAAATCTGATTATGACGTCTGTAAAGAAAACAGAAACCGGATCTTATTTGGCACTGGAGCCGGCAATTATTCAAAGCATTGTGACTTCTTCAACAGAAGAAATTAATAAAGTAAAAGAATTGGTGACAGTTCCGATTATACTGACGTCACCGATTGTAAGGATATATTTTAAAAAGTTATTAGACCAGTTCTATCCGGACGTAACAGTCGTTTCGTTCAGTGAGATAGACAACCAGATACAAATACAGGCACTGGGGAGCATTAGGCTGCCCTAGATAAAGCGAGGTGAACCGGATGCCGGATGTATTGGAAGAACAGCAAGATTCAACGGAAAAACTGGAAGGATATCTCAGGACTCAGGAAGAAGAACTTCGCAATGAACTTTTAATGGATTATCTGTATATTGTGCGCAGGGCAGCAGTACAGCTTCGGGGAATTATGAAAGGTTCCGTAGACGAGGAAGATTTGATAAATCAAGGTGCCATTGCACTGATGGAATGTCTGGAACGCTATGACAGCACGAAGGGTGCTAAATTTGAGACTTATGCCTTTCTTCGGGTGCGGGGGGCATTGATTGACTATATCCGTAGGCAGGACTGGATTCCCCATCAGACGAGGAGGCTTGGAAAAAAGGTTGATCAGGCATATATGGAAATGGCGAACCGGTATATGAGGGAGCCGACCATGGAGGAAATTGCACAGTATCTTGAGATGCCTGTGGAAAAATTGGATCAGAATATGAGAGTGATGAACAATTCCGTGATTCTGTCTTTTGAAAATGTGCTGCAGGGGATTGCAGAGCATTCCATCAAAGCAGAACCGGTGAGTATGGATGTTTCTATTCGCCCTGAGGCAAATCTGTTTGAAAAAGAGATTAAACAGGTACTGGCGGATGCTATTGATGAATTGACAGAAAAAGAACGGCTGGTCATCACATTGTACTATTATGAAGAACTAAAATATGCACAGATTGCAGAGGTTATGGGTGTGGGAGAATCCAGAATCTGTCAGCTTCATACCAGGGCAATCTTAAAGTTAAAAATAAAACTGGAAGAATATATGAAAGGGTGATATGATGTTTTCAGGATTTTATACGGCTGCATCAGGGATGCTGATGAATCAGAGGCGGCTGAATGCGGTCTCTAATAATATAGCAAATCAGAGTACACCCGGTTATCAGGCAAAGAAAGTGATAGGGACAACTTTTGAAAATGAACTGATTCGGCAGCAGAATGGAGAGAACATTCGGATTGGAGGCGGCGTCTGGACTTCTGTTACATCAGAAGAGAGCATTGATTTTACGCAGGGAAGCCTCAAGGAGACAGACCGTCCTTATGATGTGGCTTTGAATGGAAATGGCTTCTTCGTGATTCAGGGTGAAGGGCAGGAGTACCTTACCAGGAATGGAAATTTCGATAGAGACAACGAGGGATATCTTATTCTGCGTGGTGTAGGACGGGTATTGGGAGATAACGGTCCTATCAGGGTGGATAATGGTTTCTTTCGTATTGGCTCTACCGGAGGGGTTTTCTCTGAGAATGGGCAGATGCTGGGAATGCTTCGTATTGTAGAACCTGAGAATTATAATACGCTGGTGCAGAATGATAATGGTACATACGGAGCCGGAGAAGGTCAGATAAAGAGAGTCTATCCGGGAGTACAGCAGGGGTGGCAGGAACAGTCCAATGTCGATCTGAGTAGGGAAATGACAGATGCTATGGAGATCCAGAGAGCATTTCAGTCCTGCGGACGGGCAATTTCCATTGTGGACCAAATGAATCAGAAGACCGCTTCCGAGATTGGGAAGATATAAAAGGAGGGCGGATATAGATGAATATAGCATTTTATTCAGCAGCAGCCGGTATGATGGCATATCAGAATAAGCTGGATGTTACAGCAAACAATATAGCGAATGTCAATACAACAGGGTACAAAAGCAAAGAAGTGTCCTTTCAGGATTTGATTTATACTGATATGAATACAAAAGTAGAAGGAGAACACAAAGTTGGACATGGGAGCAAGGTTACGGCTGTGGATACCGTATTCCAACAGGGTGTTTTGGAGCGTACAGACAGAGAGCTTGATTTTGCTATATCGGGAAAAGCTTATTTTGCAGTAGATGATGGAAGCAAAACCAGAGCTTATACAAGAGATGGAGCTTTTCAGATTGGATTGAATCAGGGCACCGCCTATCTGACAACAGAATCTGGTGATTATGTATTGGATGGAAATGGAGCAAGAATCCGGATTCCTTTCCTGCCGGGAACCAATACACCGGATATCAGCAGTATTCAGGAAAAAATCGGATTATATACATTTGCAAATCCATTTGGACTTGAGGATATAGGAGGTAATTTAAGCCGGGCAACGGCGGATTCTGGAGTGGCGGCCTTAGTTCCGAATACTGAGCAGAACCGTTTGATAAGCGGAGCATTGGAATCCTCTACGGCGGATACAGCGACAGAAATGGTTCATATGATCGAGGCACAGCGGGCATTTCAAATGAATGCCAGAATTGTGACATCTGCAGACGAAGTAGAAGAGATAGTGAATAATCTGAGATAATATCAAGATGGAGGCGGTATTCTGAGGGGAGATAAGATGGACGACAGACATATCTATGATGATGAATATGATTCTATGATTGAGACAGTGGAAGACTGGAATGATGCAGATGTAGAGCGGAAAAAGAAGAACGCATTCTACCTGGGAGAAGACGAACTGCTGCAGGGAGCAGAGGGGCAGGAGGAAGTTCAGGGAGAGATACAGTCTAAAGATGCCGTTGTGGAATTGATTGTACAGGATGACAAGATGTCCGCTACTATTTTTGTCTATGAACCGCAGGGTGACGGAAGTGATGTAACAAGACAAGATATCCTGGATGCTTTGCAGGAGAAGAATATTGTGTATGGTGTGAATTCCAAAAGAATCCAGGAGATTGTAGAAAATAAATCATACAGACAGCTTTTCAACATAGCAGAAGGAAAATTTCCCATTGATGGAAAAAATGGAAAGATTAAAGATTATTTTCCAAGAAAAAGAAAATTAAAATTTGCGCAGACAGCAAATGGGGGAATTGATTTTAAAAGTATGAATCTGATACATAATGTTGCAAAAGGAGATGTTGTCTGTGAAATCACGCCCCCGGAGGAGCCTTTAGACGGGATTGATATCTTTGGAAATAAGGTTCCCGGAAAGAGAGGAAAAATGCCTCCTATTCCTCAGGGAAGAAATATTGTATTTTCGGAGAAGAAGGATAAGCTTCTAACAGCCTGTGAGGGAAATCTGACCTTCCGCTCAGGGCGTTTTCATGTGGAAAATATTTATGAAGTCCCCGGAAATGTAGACAATTCTATTGGAAATATTAATTTTACAGGAAGTGTATATATACACGGTGATGTGTACGAAGGCTACACGGTAAAGGCAAAAGGTGATATTACAGTTGCAGGAATGGTAGAAGGAGCTCAACTGCATGCGGGAGGTGATATTCTTCTGCATAAAGGGATGCGCGGAATGAAAACCGGTGTGCTGAAGGCAGACGGTAATATTACAGGAAAATTTCTGGAGGATTGTACGATTTATGCCCGCGGAAATGTAGAAGCAGAGTATATCATTAATTCTAAAGTTTCCTGTGAAAAGGATGTTATATTATCAGGACGCAAAGGTGCTTTTATCGGAGGGCGCTGCGCGGTTTATAATACTATGCGTGTAAAAGCAGTGGGAGCAATGAGCCATGTGGCTACCGAAGTGATACTGGGTGTAACGCCGGAGCTTCTGGAAAATATGGAGAAGACCAAAGAAGAGCTCCGGAATATTACCAAAATACTTCAGGAGTATAAAAAGGATATGGATTACCTGACTGCCAAACAACAGACAGGTATCATTACGGAGAAACAGAAGCGTGCTTTAAATGAATTAAAGATTCAAGAGCCCGTCAATCAGCTTCGGCTTAAACAGGTACAAACACAGCTGGATGAGATGAACAGGCGAATTCTGGAGGTTGGAAAGAGCCGGCTGATTGCAGAAATTGTTCATGTGGGAACAATAATCCGCATTGGAAATGCGACAATGAATATTAAGAGACAGGAAGAGCAGTGTGTCTTTTATTTTATGGACGGAGAAATTAAAAAGGGAATGCGATAAGGGAGGATTGACAGATGGCGGATATCTTGAAAGTGACCGCGCCTATGGTAAGCAAGAATGCAATTCAAACAAATAAAACGGCGCAGGATCCATCGGTTCCTTTTGACCTTCAGGAAATCCACAATATTATCAGAAATAATCCGTCCGGCGGGATTTTGGGAAGCCATAACGTTTACCAGAACGAGACCGGGGCGGCAGTTTTGATGAATCTTTTAAAAGACCCTGATGTAACGGTAAATTATCTGAAAAATATCTACATTCTGGAAGAAATTATCAATTTGCTTCCAATCAATAATAATACAGTAACTCAGGAGATACGCCAGTTGTTTCAGTCGCTGTTAATACAGCCGGAGCAGATTGTAGAAGAACTGATGAGGCAGGAATATTCTTCTACGTTGTTTAAAGGGGAGTTGTTTGAGTTTTTGCGGGAGCTGCTTCATGAGCGGCCGGGAATAAAAAAGGAAGTGGCGGAACTGCTCAAAGCGATGAATGGAATTCTTTCCAGGCAGGATGTACTGGATTCCACGGCAAATAATCTGGACTACCTGTCAGATAAGCTTGCAGGGAGCAGCACTTTGTCTGCAAAGCTTGCAGAACTGGCAGCACGGGCGAGATATCCTATGGATGACGGAGAATTTCAGGTACTAAGACAGAACATTTTACAGATATTAAAAGATGTGGAAAACAGCATTTTATATAGTCCGCAGATGGAGAAGATTGTATCGATTATTATCTATAACCTGTCACGGTATCAGGACAATCCACAGTATTTGAATGAAGCACTGCTCAATGTTTTGATTCATGTAGATGGAAGAGAGAGTAAAGAAGAGCTCAAAGCCCTGCTGTCGGAATATTTGGAAAATTATAAGAATGGAATAAAGGTAGAGAATGATTCCCGTGTTATGAATATTCTTGCGGAAATCATTGGGAAGCAGGACAGAAAGACAGATATTCAAAGTCTGAATGGAGATAAAATTGAGAAAATCATTATAAGCCTTTTATCTTCCCCCTGTAACTACACACCGCTTTTACATTTTGTAATCCCGTTGTCTTTTCATGATATGACTGCATTCTCAGAATTATGGATAGATCCTAATAATTATCAGGAAACAAAAGATGGGATGGAGAGGGGCATACACGTACTGATTACCTTCGATATCAATGGAATCGGACAATTTGAAGCAGAATTTTGGATGCAGGGAGATGCGTTGCGTATGCATTTGTTCTGCCCGAAAGAGTACTATAAGATATTTTCTGAGTTATACGGTGATTTCAAAGAAATTATAAGCGGACATGGATATAGTATGTCGGAGATTAAAATAGACAGTCTGAAAAAGCCACGTTCACTTATGGAAGTATTTAAAACATTACCTTACAGAAGGACTGGTGTAGATGTCAAAATATGAAAAAAACAAAGCAGCAGCATTAAAATACAATTCAGAGGAAGATACAGCCCCTGTGGTGATTGCTTCCGGGTATGGTGCGGCAGCAGAGAAAATTATAGATATTGCAGAGAAAAAAGGCATCCCGGTATTTAAGGATGACAGTGCAGCATCGATGTTGTGTATGATGGAGGTTGGAAATAGCATTCCCACGGAACTCTATGAGGTGGTAGCGGCAATCTATTGCAAACTGATGGAGACTTCAGAAAAGATTAAGAGTACAGGGGG
>CASERA010000171.1 GCA_949290175.1 uncultured Ruminococcus sp. | reverse complement strand
TACAGCAAAAGAAATTCTTGCTTATGAACTGACAAAACTGGTTCATGGAGAAGAAGAAGCAAAGAAAGCACAGGAGAGTGCAAGAGCATTGTTCAGCCAGGGAAATGCAGCGCAGATGCCGACGGCAGAGTTGACAGACGCCGATTTTGAGGGAGATGAAATTGATATCTTGAATCTGCTGTTAAAGAGCGGGCTGGTTCCGTCGAAATCCGAAGCGAGACGTACAGTACAGCAGGGCGGTGTTACAGTGGACGGAGAAAAAATCAGTGATATCCAGGCTTCTTTTACAAAAGCAGCACTTTCTGAGGAGGGAATTATTCTGAAAAAAGGAAAGAAACATTTCCGTAAAGTCGTATTAAAATAAGAAGAAACGCATTCCCGGTGGATGCGGAAAATCAAATAGAAATCAGAGAAGGAGAACGTGACGAATGAGATTCAGAGAAGTGAATATAGAAGAACTGCAGTTCAATCCATTTACAAAAATTGGAAAAGAATGGCTTCTGATTACTGCCGGAGATGAGAAAAAACATAATACGATGACAGCAAGCTGGGGCGGAGTCGGTGTTATGTGGGGAAAGAATGTAGTGAGTGTATATATTCGTCCACAAAGATATACAAAGGAATTTGTCGATGGAAATGAGTTGTTTACACTTTCTTTCTATGATGAGGAATTCAAAAAAGCGCTGAGCATTTGTGGAAGCAGATCAGGCAGAAACTGCGATAAAGAAGCCGAGGCAGGTCTGACTCCATATTATGTCGATGGAACAACAGCATTTGAAGAGGCAAACATGATTTTTATCTGCAAAAAGCAGTATCATCAGGAAATGAAGCCGGAGAATTTTGATGTGAAAGAAAATGATGAGAAATGGTATCCGGATAGAGATTACCACATGATGTATATGGCGGAAGTTCTCAAAGTTCTTGTTCGGGAAAAATAAATGAGGTAACCAAAACGAAGGAAAAAATCATTGACAATCATAGTACAAAGTAATATAATAGTACAGCATGACATAAGGAGAAACAGTTTACGCCAAAGCCCCGGAGTATACTGATTTCATATAGAAGAGTTAAAAGTAATCTATTGATAATGAATAAGTAGGAGGAATACCCATGAAAACTTATATGCCTAATCCAGACAAGATTGAAAGAAAATGGTATGTGGTTGATGCAAAAGGATGTACATTAGGACGTCTGACTTCAGAAATCGCTAAAGTATTAAGAGGTAAAAATAAGCCTGAATATACACCACACGTTGATACAGGAGACTATGTAATCGTTGTAAATGCTGAAAAGATTAAAGTATCTGGTAAGAAATTACAGCAGAAAATTTATTACAGCCACTCTGACTACGTTGGAGGAATGAAAGAGACAACATTAGCTGAGATGCTTGCTAAAAAACCAGAGAAGGTTATTGAACTGGCAGTAAAAGGAATGCTTCCAAAAGGACCTTTGGGTAGATCAATGATTAAGAAACTTCATGTATATGCTGGACCGGAGCACGCTAATCAGGCTCAGAAACCAGAAGTACTGACATTTTAAGGAAAGGTTGAAAGGAGGACATTACATTGGCTAACGCAAAATATTACGGAACAGGAAGAAGAAAAAAATCTATTGCAAGAGTATATCTTGTACCTGGAACAGGTAAAATCACAATAAATAAAAGAGATATCGATGAGTATCTGGGACTGGAAACATTGAAAGTAGTTGTTCGTCAGCCACTCGTAGCTACAGGAACAACAGATAAATTCGATGTTATCGTTAACGTACACGGTGGTGGATATACAGGACAGGCTGGAGCTATCCGTCATGGAATCTCAAGAGCACTTCTTGAGGCAGATGCTGATTACAGACCGGTTCTGAAAACTGCTGGATATTTGACACGTGATCCACGTATGAAAGAACGTAAGAAATACGGTCTTAAATCTGCTCGTAGAGCACCACAGTTCTCTAAACGATAATAAATATAATACAGAACAAGATTATAGAACCCTTGAAACATCGAGTTTTCAAGGGTTCTCTGCATATTCGGATTTCAACAAAGCGTATAAATGCTTATTGCATTGCTGAAAAAAGTTACAATACTTCTGAAAACTGAGGGTGAAAGAAAGGGAAGTATGCTTAATAGAAGAAAAAAAGAGTATAAATCATGAATTATTTGTAGGTGGAGGAAAAGTAATGAAAAAGAACTTAAAATTATTTGTGATAATTGGTACTGTGTTATGTATAGCTATTGTTATGATAGCAATTTTTAAATATAAAGAAACTTCATTAGAGCATTCTCAGATATATGAATTTATGGCGGAATATACGGGGAATTCAACAGATTTTACTTCGATAAAAAAAGAGTTAAAAGATAATTCTCCAGAGTATTTTTACATATTAGGATTAGAAAAATTAGAAAATAATGATATTACAGAAGCAAAAAACTATTTTCAGCGTGCTAAAGAGAATCCGAATTCTGATTCTCTATTAAAAGTATACATCAATTATTATTTAAATCAGTGCTCATATAGAGAAAATGGAATGGGAGAATACAGTGTGATTGAAGATTTTTTTGATAATCTTTCTTCCTGTCATCTACTATATAACGATACAGAGCTAATTTGGGGTGTAGTTAGTACGATAGTTGACACTCAAGAGGGACGGGATACAGCTATACAAGATCTTAATGATTATATAGAACAAACAAAAAAACTAAGCAAGGAATCCTATCTTATAATTAGAGGAAATATGGGAATGTTATACTTGATGAATAAAAATTATTCTGAGTGTGCATATACATTTGAAAGAGTCATTGATGAAGCAGAAAAAATAAAGGATAATGACAGGAAAAATTATTTCAAAATAAGAGCATATGAGTATCTGGCAGATATCTATTATAATTTTCACGAATCTGAGAGAGCAATAGATGTGTACAATAAGGCTATCTCATTGCCAATATCTGATGCTGAAAAAAATGCAAAAGCAAAATACGCTGCTTATATGAATAGAACAGCATGCTATATAGATGTGGGCGATATTGAAGCGGCTAAAAAAGGAATCGATGAGTCCTTGGAAATTATTCAGCATTTGCCAGATGATTTGAAAGAAGGAATAGAAGTTTTCAGATATAATAATCTTGCATTGATTGAAATTAAAAATCATAATATATCAAAAGCATTAGAATATCTGGAGATATGCGATTCACTTTTGGAAAAAGATAAGGAAAATGTTTTCTTGAATAATGATTTATATGTAGAACTTACTTGGATTGAGTTGAAAATAGAGCAGAATGATCTGCAAAACGCATTAGAACTTGCGGAAAATATGTTAAAAGACAATGAAGAATACAATTTGAGTTTTGAAACATCTATTTATCCGCTGATGTTAGAAATATATGAAAAAACAGGAGAAGATGATTTATATATAGAGACATATAAAAAATTAAACGATGAAAATGAGAAAATAAATCAGACAATCAGAGAGAACTATGTCGAATATCTGAAGAGTAATTATAGAGCTAAAAAAGCGGCTCGTGAAAATAATCAGTTATTAATTGCAATTATAGTTGCGATATTATTCTGTATTTTTATGAGTGCAGCTGTCGTTATCCTTGTTCTGTTAAGTAGAAAAATAAAGCAAGACAGTCATATTGATCCGCTGTCACAGGTGTATAATCGCAAATATCTGGAAAAGGATATTAGAAAAGTATTCTTTGGCAGACGAACAAATACTGTGTTTGGAATATTGATGTTGGATGTAGATTATTTCAAATTATATAATGATTTTTATGG
>CASERA010000170.1 GCA_949290175.1 uncultured Ruminococcus sp. | reverse complement strand
CAAAATACATTTGTACCTCGTGGTTCGACGTATTGAGCTTCGGCATTTTTCTCTCATATGCGAAACAGATATATCCCGGCACCTCATTGGGGTCCTCTGGACGACGCACTGGAAAGTCCAGGTCATAAAACCAGTCCCGGTATCTGGAATCCACACCATTTTGCACCACATCCTCAAAGGCAAAGAACTGCCAGCTGCAGTGATTGAATACACCATCGATCACGACCCTCATCCCATTGGCATGGGCAGTATCGACAAGTTCCGCGAAATCCGCTTCCGTTCCAAAACAGGGGTCAATGTGATAATAATCCACTACGTCATACTTGTGATATTCTCCTGCCACAAATATTGGATTCAAATAGATGCAGTTAAATCCCAGCTCCCTGATGTAGTCCATATTCTTCGTAATCCCACAGATCGACCCTCCAAGTCTACTCTTTACCATCACGCCATTTTCCAGTACATTTTCCCTCTGTACAAACTTCAGCATCCTCTTTTCGTTTGCAAAACTATCGGGAAAGATATTGTAAACCGCCGCATTTTTAAACCATTCTGGTACATCCGGTATTTCATCACGCAGGATAAAGGGATACTGATAATACTCGCTCCGGCCATCTGTGAGCGTCCCATTAACGATGCGGTCTGGCAGCTCACGTGTGAAACGATCCGCATAATAATACACCCACTCTTCCCCCTTCTCAAGTTTGAAGTAATAACAGATTCGGTTGTACAGCAGATTAATGTCCGCTTCATAATAATCAAAAGATTCATCAATGGCACATACATGCATGGGGGTTGCCGAGAACTTTACAGGCGTTGTCCTGCACACCCGGTCAGCAGTAAACAGTGTGCATCCGGTAAGATCTCCTTTCTTCGCACGAAGACGGAGCGTGATGCTGTACTCTGACGTGGCATAAGCATACTGGGACAATGGAATATGCAGGACTGCCGCCCTGTCAATCTTATTAACTTTCGAACTCATCCTTTTACACCTCCTGCCGTAAGTCCTGATACCATATATTTCTGTATGCAGAAAAATACGATTAGAATCGGAATGGATACGAGAATTGATGCCGCTGAGAACAACGGCCAGCTACGGCTATAGTCGTTAGACTGGAGCTGATAAAGACCTCCTGCTAGTGTATAGCTCTTTTCACTCATCATAAATGTTGTTGCAAAAAGATATTCGTTCCACACATAGATCAGAACCATCACCGCCGTCACGATAATTGCTGGTCTTGCCAACGGCAGAACAATCCTTGTCAGGATTTGCTGTCCGCTTGCCCCGTCTATCTGAGCCGCTTCTTCAATCTCCACCGGTATAGTATCAAAATATCCCTTCATGTTCCATATGCTAAAAATGCACATGCTCCCCGCATAGATCACAATCAGTCCGATATACGAATTCAGCAGATGAAATGTCCTGAACAGCCGGAAGATGGCGAACATGGACAGAATCTGCGGAAATGCATTGAGAATCAACAGCATCTGAAGCACGGTCTTTCTCCCATGGAACCGATATCTGGAAAATGCGTACGCAGCCGTGACCGCAGTTCCCATGGCGACGATCATTGTCCCAATGCTGAGTATGACGGAATTTTTCAGCCATAGCAGGAATGGTTCATCGATGAGGATATCCCGATAATTCTTGAGAGTCGGTTCATCTGGAATAAAAGACAGACCGGAACTCAGCACCCCACCAGAACCGCTGATTGAAAGGGAAACCGCATACAGGATCGGAACCAGTGTCACGATACATATGATAATAAAAATGATATTAAGCACGATAAGCCCTGCCAGGTGTTTTATCCTTTTTATATTACTCATGCCTCTTCCACCCCCTTATTCGTAAACAATGAAAACACAATGATAAAGAGAAATATGATGATTGATACTGCCGAAGAGAGCCCGTAATTATTCGATACAAATGCATTCTGATGTGCATAGGTTATGACAGTCTGTAATGTTGCACCTGATAAGGAGCCTTTCTGCATCGTCAGCAAGTAGACGATATCGAACTGCTTGAACGTTGTAAATGTAGTCATGATGACTGCAGGTGCCAGAACAGGCTTTATCGTCGGTATTGTAATGTACAGGTGCTGCTTCCCGAATCCTGCTCCATCCAGCTTCGCACTCTCATAATAACTTCTGTCGACACTCTGCAGAGCACTATCCATCATCATGATCATAAAGGGAAGTGCCATCCATAGGTTCAGCACCATACAAGAAATAAAAGCTGGTGCGTTCTCCGAGAGGAAATTCATTTTTTCCAATCCCACTGCGGACAGAAGCTTGTTAAGGAAGCCAAACTCTGTATTGAACATGCCGACCCGCCACAGCAGAATCGATACATATGCAGGCATTGCCCATGGGAACATCAGAAGAGTCTTATAGACTCTGGAGAGCTTCAGTCCACGTACATTCAGTCCAAGTGCAATGAAATACGCTACAACCACCTGTATCATCATATTCAGGATCGTCCATATTACCGTAGTCACAAGAGCCGAAAGAAACCCCGAATCTACTTTTGTCAAGGCCCGCTGAAAGTTTCCCAGTCCTATGATTTGATAATCATCCCAGTGGTACATATTCATGTTTGTCAGGGAAATATATCCGGTGTAAAGGATGGGAAATACCACAATCACCCCTACCAGTATCAGAGCAGGCATCCCGTATTTCCATGGGAGAAATCTGTTTTTCTTTTTCATTTCAAGTCACTCCAATCGTAATACAAAATGCGGGAAGACTGCAGGTGCCGTTTCCTGCCTCACAGCCTTCCCACACCGTTTTTACCTTTACTGCATATCCGCAATCGCAGTTTCCGCTTCCTGCTGATACTGATCCGCTGCGGCATCGATATTCTCACCCGATTTATTTATTGCCGCCAGAAGAGATTCTGCCGGTCCCCACATCACGCTCATCTCCGGGATGTTCGGCATTGGAACTGCCACTTCGGCTGTTGACTTCATAGCAGCAATCATCTCATTATCCCCAACTTCCGAATCATCATAGGATGCCTCATTTGCCGGAGCACAATTTGATTGCTCGGCAAGAGCAACACCAACTGCCGGATCCGCAAGTGCCGTGAACACCTTTTCAAGTGCATCCTTCTTATCTTCCGCCGCACGTTTCATAACACCGATCCCCTGCACGCCAGAATACGGCATAAGCGAACTTCCATTTGGAAGTTCAAACTCTGCAAGGGACTTGATTCCCAGATTAATCCCTGCATCTTTGATTCCAGATACCAGCCACGGTCCGCCTATAATCGCCGCGGCTTTCCCTTCATTGAAAAGAGTTGTTATCGTATTGTAATCTCCATCTGCTTCCAGCGATGCAAACTTCTGATTATATTCAATCGCTTCTTTCGTCTTTTCATCATTCAGCCCTGGCTTCGCATTCTCATCGATGATATACCCGCCAAAGCCGTTGATAACCGGTGCGACATTATATGCCGTGGAATGCTGGTTAACCAGAGCATATGTACCTGCATCTGTATCTGTGTGAGCAGCCATATACTCATAAAGTTCCTCTGTTGTAGATGGAATCTCACCTTCCCACAAATCCTTATTGTACATGAACAACAGTGTCTCATAATATACTGGAAGGAGGTACTGCTCTCCTTTGTACTGCCCTGCCTCTAACGTCATGGGAAGCATATCCTGATACACGTCCTTACTAACCACATCTGTAATCGGAGAGAGAACCCCCATCTCTACAAAAGTCCCAAGCGAATCATGGGCATACATATACATATCAGGTCCATTTGTCTCATCGCTTCCATATAATTTGATCTGATCCGTAAGCCCGGTCTTCTTTTCAAAGCTCACTGTGACATTGTCCCCACTCAATTCTTCATTGACCTGATTCTGAATCACCTGCATAATTGCCTCGTCCCCATCATGCCAGATACTAATCTCTGTTTTTTCTCCTGTATCTCCATTTTCTATTGAACCACTCTTGTTATTGTTTCCGCTGCCCTGACCGCCACATCCAACCAACATTCCTGTCACCATTGCAGCACACAGCAATATCACTATCTTCTTTTTCATTCTGCATCCTCCTGTCATGTAAAACATTTTCTTTTTTCATTTATAAAATATATATCAGATATTTATCTATTATTTAACATAGCAGGATGAATTAGGCAATATTTATTGGATAATTTATCTTTCTTTTT
>CASERA010000169.1 GCA_949290175.1 uncultured Ruminococcus sp. | reverse complement strand
GTCTACTACTTCATAAAACTCTATACCATCCCAAAATATTTCAGAGCCTCCAAAATTGCCTGCTCCTTTTCAATTGGGCACTTCGGGTGTTTGGTCTCCTCAGACTTGGGCTTATTATAATTCTGCCTCTCTATAATTCCACATCAATATGTTTATCCGATTTAAGTTTTGAAAGCAACACGATACTTTCGACATGCACCGTCATCGGAAATTGATCCACTGTTCTTACTTTCTTTATCTCATATCCATGCTCGCACAGGTATTTTAAATCCCGTGCCAGAGTCGCAGAATCACAGCTGACATACACAATTTTTTCCGGTTCCATCTCCGTCATTGTTTGCAGCAAAGACTCTTCACATCCTTTTCTCGGAGGGTCTACGACAATTACATCCGCATGTGCTTTCTCTCCCGGATGCTCCTTTGCATATTTCTCATAATATGACGGCAGCACCTCTTCTGCTTTTCCCACATAAAATTCCGCATTTTTAATGTCATTAATTGCCGCATTTTGTTTAGCATCTTCAATCGCCTGCGGTATAATCTCCACTCCATAAACCTGTTTTGCTTTCTGAGCCAGGAAAAGGGAAATCGTCCCAATACCACAATACAAATCCCATACTGTCTCATTTCCTTTTAAATCCGCGTATTCCAACGCCAGGCTGTACAGCTTTTCTGTCTGAATTGGATTAACCTGATAAAAAGAAAGTGGAGAAATCTGATATTTAATTCCACCAATATAATCTGTAATATACCCCTGTCCCCAGAGAATCTGATAAGAATCTCCCATAATAACATTTGTATTCTTTTGGTTGGAGCTGAATGTAATACTCGTCATTCCTTCCAGAACCTTCAGTTTCTCTACCAGAGACTCTGCGTGAGGTACTGTTTTCCCATTAATCACAAGGCATACCATGATTTCTTTCGTTGTAAACCCATATCTGATTAACACATGACGAATCAAACCATTGCCTGTTGTCTCCTGATATGCAGGAATTTGAAACTCTTTCATAAAGTCCAGAATAATTTCCAGAATCTTCTGATTTACTTCCACTCCTAATGAGCAATCCGTATTTGCAATAATATCATGTGTACGCCCTGCATAAAATCCTGTTACTGTATTTCCTTCTTTATCCACACCAAATGGAAACTGTGCTTTATTTCGATAATAAAACGGATTTTCCATCCCTATAATCGGTTCTGTCACCCGGCTTAGTAATTCCGGCGTGAATCCCCCAATACGCTCCAGATTTCCACGCACTTTATTTTCCTTAAATTCCAATTGTCTTTCATAAGACATTTCCTGAATCTGGCATCCTCCGCATTTCCTTGCAAATCTGCATTTAGGCTCTACACGGTCCTTTGATGGTTCCAAAATCTTCATCAGCCTGGCGTACCCATAATTTTTCTTTGCCTTCATCAACTTTGCTTCAACTACATCACCTATCACCGCATCTTTAATAAACAGCGTGTAGCCATCCACTTTTCCGATTCCTTCCCCATTGACTCCGATATCTTCAATCACCGTTTTTACAATGTCATTCTTCTGCATTACCAAACTCCTTTACCTTAACAAAAAAGGGTGCTCAAAATATTTTTGCGGCACCCTCCTAAATTCTTTATACTATATAGAACTTCTCCTTAGATTCGTTTCAAATAATCTGTTGTAACCAAGCCAGTCATTTCCCGGTTTATTCTTGAAAATCTCCGTTAATGTCTGCATTTTTGCATCTGCATTATCGGCAAGATTCAGTGCCATCGCTTCCGCAAGTGCAGGTTTCTTCGGTGAACCATATTCCAATTCACCATGATGGGAAATAATACAATGTTTCAATTCACTTCCCAGTTTCGCAGGAAAATCCGGTATCGAACGCATTGCATCATTCAGCATTTCCACGCCAATAATAATGTGTCCAAGCAGCTGTCCGTCATCTGTATAGTCATTGTCGGGAAATGCCGACAACTCTTTTACTTTTCCAATATCATGGCAGATTGCTGCTGCATACAGAAGATCTCTATTCAAAATTGGATATGTGTCAGCAAAATATCTACACATCGTCACAACACTCAATGTATGCTCCAAAAGCCCTCCTGCAAATCCATGATGTACTGTTTTCGCAGCGGAGTGCCCTTTGAAAGCTTTTATAAATGCTTCATCCTGTACAAAATAATATTCCACTGCCTGACGCAGCCAGGAATTAGAAATACTTCTGATAAATCCCAGTAGTTCTTCATACATCCCTTCCACACTCTTCTCAGAAGAAGGCATATAATCTGCCGGATCATATTCTCCTTCACATGCCTTGCGAATCTGTTTGATATTCAGCTGAAGATTCCCATTATAATTGATTACCTCACCATATACTTCGATAAAATCTTTTTCATCATAATCTGCAATTCCCTGAGAATTCGGATCCCATACCTTTCCATCCAGAGTTCCCGTCTTATCCTGTAAAATCAGATTATCATAAGGCTTTCCATTTCTAGTCTCTGCAGAACGTTTTCCTTTGCAGAGATAAACGTTCCTGATTGTTTCGCCTTCATGCAAATCTTTAATATATTTCATGTTATTTCCTCTCTATTTCTTGTCTTATTCCTTCTATGATTCCTCACTGTGACATGGAATCTCTATCATTATTCCTGACTGCCGACTGTCACATCAAATGATATTTCAACATATCCTTCGGCACCCAGACGTTTTCCTTTTATCTTAATACTGTCACCTGTTTTGCTGTTCTGCACGGCTTTTTCATATGACTGCACCGTGGAAACGGACAGCCCTTCTATTTCCTGAAGTATATCGCCGCTTTGAATTCCTGCTGCCATCGCCGGAGAATCTGCCCGAATCTGTGTCACATATACCCCTATCGGTATTCCCTTTTCTTCAGATATCTTTTCATCCACTGTCACTCCGAAAATTCCCACATATGGAACACTCTCTCCATTCAAAAGAAGTTCCATCGTAGGCTTTAAATCAGAAATCGCAAACGCATTCGCTGTATTGCCTCCATTCGCCGACCAGATTTGAGAGTCTATCAGTCCGATGATTTCTCCTTTCAGATTACAGAGAACCCCTGTACTTTCATCTGCAGATGCAATATCAGTTGCTATAACTCTAAATGTATGGTCAGCCATCATCTCTTCATATTCATTGGAACTGATAATCCCGTATCCGATTCCATCGTGATATCCAAATGTATCCCCAATCGCAATTACTGCATCCCCTGCCGCCGCTATATTGGAATTACCAAGCACTGCTACTTGAACAGACTCCCATGTCTCACTTGAAATTTCATTTCGCTTCACACTGAAGACTGCAAAATGTGTATTTTTATCCTGTTGTTTCAACTCTGCCTGATAGGCACTTCCATCCGCAAATAGAACTGTCCAGTTTGACGCATCTGTACAGATAGAATTATCTGCGAGAATCAAAAGTTCCTGTCCATTATCCGCAGCTATCAGACCCGTGTTTCCCGTATCCGGATGATTTTCCTCCGACATCCAATCAGAAGTTTCTTTTTCAGCCTGAACTGTCACAACACTTTTTCTGGCATCTTTCGCTATTTTATAGATACTGTCCATCATTTCTTCATAATTCTCTGCATTCAGAGTCTGTATCGGTTCCGTTTTATCCTGGTCTTCTTTCTCTGCATCCACAGTTTCCTCTACATCCTCAGGAATCGTTACAGTTGTCGGAGATTCCGGAAATATATCCTGCACCCATGGTTTCAGGGCATAAAAACTCAGGCAGGAAAAAACTCCCAGTATTATCCCGCACCCCGCCAGCTTTAACAGACGGTTTATAATCTTTTTTTTGGTCACGGGTTCTGGTTTAATTGTTTCCTGCAGAAAAGAAAAATTTTCTTCTTTTCTCCCCCCATCCGGATTGCTGTCAGATCCGTTTTTGAAATCTTTATCAAATTGCATACCGCTAATCTCCTATGCTGTATAGTATAACCGATTCCCCGGGATTGTTCAATATTATCCTTTTCATTATAGAGTAAATGGGGTAGAATGTAGCTATGAATTCAAACAAAAAGGTGAAGAAATATGAATCAAAAGACATTAAATAAATTAGAATATCATAAAATCACTATGCTTCTGGAGGAACAGGCTTCTTCCATGCGCGGTAAACAGCTGTGCCGTAAACTAAAACCTATGACAGACCTGGAAAAAATCAACACTTATCAGGAGCAAACTGCGGCAGCATTTACCCGTATTGTCAAGAAAGGACGAATCTCTTTCGGCAATGCGTTTCCAATCGGCGAATCTATGAAACGTCTGGAAATCGGCGGGGCTTTAGGAAGCGGCGAACTGCTGCGTATTTGTAAAGTGCTTCAGTCTGCCGGAAAGGTGAAGGCCTATGGCCGTCATGATACCCAGGAAGATCTGGCAGACTGTCTGGATGTTTACTTCGATGGTCTGGAACCTCTCTTTCCCCTGACAACTGAAATTGAGCGCTGTATCCAGGGAGAAGATGACATCAGCGATGATGCCAGCAGCACTTTAAAGAACATCCGCCGCAGCATCGGACACCTCAATGATAAAGTCCATGCAACTCTCACCAGTCTTGTGAACGGCTCCCTGCGTACTTATTTGCAGGACCCGATTATTACCATGCGCGGTGACCGCTACTGCGTTCCGGTCAAAGCCGAATACAGAGGCCAGGTACATGGTATGATACACGACCAGTCTTCTACCGGTTCTACTTTATTTATTGAACCGATGGCTGTTGTAAAGCTGAATAATGATTTGAAAGAACTCTATGCTAAAGAGCAGGAAGAAATTCAGGTAATTTTGGCGAGACTCAGTGAAGAAACTGCACAATATAGTGAGGAAATCCGTGCTGATTATCGGATTTTGACTGATTTGGACTTTATCTTTGCGCGCGGTGCCCTTGCACTGTCTATGAATGCAAGCCGTCCGATTCTAAATGAAGAGGGACGCATCCGCATCCGGGAGGGACGCCATCCCCTGCTCAATCCAAAAAAAGTCGTGCCGATTACCGTATCTCTGGGTGAAGATTTTACACTTCTAATTGTCACCGGACCGAATACCGGTGGAAAAACGGTTTCTCTAAAAACTGTGGGACTCTTTACCTTAATGGGGCAGTCCGGACTTCATATTCCGGCCGGAGACCGCTCGGAACTTTCTGTTTTCCGTCAAGTTTATGCTGATATCGGAGATGAGCAGAGCATTGAGCAAAGCCTCAGTACCTTCTCTTCTCATATGACAAATATTGTCTCCTTCCTTCAGGAAGTGGATGAAAAGTCACTGGTACTCTTTGATGAGCTTGGTGCCGGAACAGACCCAACAGAGGGAGCTGCACTTGCTATTTCCATTCTCTCCCATTTGCATAGCCGGGGTATCCGCACGATGGCAACCACACATTACAGCGAATTAAAAGTTTACGCTCTTTCCACTCCCGGCGTAGAGAATGCCTGCTGCGAATTTGACGTAGAAAGTCTCAAACCAACCTACCGCCTGCTCATCGGAATCCCCGGGAAAAGTAATGCCTTTGCAATTTCCGGTAAACTGGGACTTCCGGATTATATTATTCAAGATGCAAAAGAACGATTAACAGAACAGGATGCTTCCTTTGAAGATTTAATTTCTGACCTGGAAACCAGCAAACGTACCATTGAAAAAGAACGGGAAGAAATAGAAGCGTATAAACGGGAAATAGAAGCTCTGAAAAGCCAGATAAAACAGAAACAAGAACGTATTGAAGAACAGAGAGAGCGTATTCTTCAGGAAGCACGGGAAAAGGCAAATACGATTCTCAGAGATGCAAAGGAAGTTGCCGATGAAACAATCAAAAACTTCCGCAAATTTGGAAAAGAAAATATTTCTGCCTCCGAAATGGAAAAAGAGCGTGAACGCTTACGTAAAAAAATGAAGGAGAATGCTTCTGGAAGCACCCTGAAAGTACAAAAGCAGAAGAAAGCTTATAAACCAAGTGACTTTAAGCTTGGTGAATCTGTCAAGGTACTTAGCATGAATCTGACCGGAACGGTCAGCTCACTGCCAGATGCACGAGGCAATCTCACCGTACAGATGGGAATTCTTCGCTCTCAGGTCAATATCTCTGATTTGGAAATCATCGAAGAACCAACCTCCTATACAGCAAAAAGTTTGACACGTACCTCTAAAGGAAAGATCAAAATGAGTAAATCTCTTTCCGTAAGCCCTGAAATCAACCTGCTCGGTAAAACAGTTGATGAAGCTGTTGCAGAACTGGATAAATATCTGGATGATGCACTTCTGTCACATCTGAACACCGTGCGTATCGTACACGGAAAAGGAACCGGTGCTCTTCGTAAAGGAATTCATGAATACCTGCGCCGTCAAAAACATGTGAAATCCTACCGTCTGGGAGAATTTGGCGAAGGAGATGCCGGAGTTACAATTGCTGAACTGAAATAGAAGGAGCCTGAAAACAAATTTTTAGCGTAAGAAGGGAGCGACTATGGTTACAAAACAGAAAATATTAATTGTAGATGACGATGAAAATATTGCAGAACTTATTTCCTTATATCTGCTCAAAGAATGTTTTGATACAAAAATAGTGTACAACGGAGAGGATGCTCTGGATGCCTTTGAAACCTATCAGCCCAATCTGATTCTCCTGGATTTGATGCTTCCCGGAATCGACGGATATCAAGTCTGCCGGGAACTCCGTACAAAATCTTCCATACCAATTATCATGCTCTCTGCCAAAGGAGAAGTTTTTGATAAGGTTCTGGGACTAGAACTGGGTGCCGATGATTATATTATGAAACCTTTCGATTCAAAAGAAATGGTGGCGAGAGTTCGCGCAGTTCTAAGACGTTATCATCCGGTGAAAACGGACGATTCTAAGGAAGAAAAAACAAAGTGTGTCGAATATGATGGACTTACAATCAATCTGACCAATTATTCCGTGATTTGCGACGGACAGAATGTAGATATGCCGCCTAAAGAACTGGAGCTTTTATATTTTCTTGCGGCTTCACCAAATCAAGTATTTACCAGAGATCAGCTTTTGGATCAGATTTGGGGCTATGAATATATCGGCGATACCCGAACCGTAGACGTCCACATTAAACGGCTTCGTGAAAAAATTAAGGATCATTCCGGATGGGGACTTAGCACAGTCTGGGGAATTGGTTATAAATTTGAAGTAAAATAAATATCCAAAAGGAAGTAGCCTATGAAAAGTAATCTGCACTTAAAATTCATAATACTATATATCATTTTCGGCTTCCTGAGCATATTTACCGTGTCTATCCTGACAAGTCAGTTACTCTTAAATAAGCTGAAACAAAATTCATCTCATAATATGTATCGGGAAGCCAGCCTCATGGCTTCTGACTACCTGCCATCCTATTTTTCCGAAAAGGTTTCTTCCTGGTCCGTACAGTCTCAACTAAAAGCCATGCAGCTGTATCTGAATGCTTCACTGTGGTTTGTAGAAGCAGATGGAACGCTGATTGTGTCCGCTCCTCTGGACAATACTACCGTTCCGGAAAAAATAGAAAACTTTGATCCCGCTGAAATCGGCAGCAATCAATTTATTATCAGCAATTATCACGACTATTTTCAAAATGAAGTGATTACGGTTATGGCTCCTGTAACACAAGGATTTTCTACAAAAGGATATCTGCTGATCCATAAACCGGTTTCCGATTTAGTAGAAACATGCCATTCTTTAATCCTTCCTGTTTATATTACAACTGCCGCCATTTTTGTGCTTTCCTTCATCTTTCTGATTGGATTTCAATTTTTCATCTATCGTCCTCTCAGACAGATTACGGAAGCCGCAACTCAATACGCTTCCGGAAACCTGACCTACGAAATCCCGGTCACAACACATGATGAAATAGGATATCTGTCTGCCTCTTTGAACTATATGTCCGCTCAGCTTCGGGACATGAAAGAATATCAGAAAAAAATTGTGGCAAATGTTTCCCATGATTTCCGCTCTCCTCTTACCTCTATCAAGGGGTATGTGGAAGCTATGGCTGACGGAACTATCCCTTCAGAACTTCACCAGAAATATTGGAATATTATCTTGTTTGAAACAGAACGACTGACCGATTTAACACAAGACCTTCTTACACTAAATGAATTTGACAAAAATGAACTCATTCTGGATAAAACAGAGTTTGACCTTCAGCAGATGATTAAGAATACTGCTGCCTCTTTTGAGGGAACCTGTACCAGTAAACGAATTTCCATTGAACTACTGCTTCTGCCGGGTACTGTCACCGTTTATGCCGACCGTAGGAAAATCCAACAGGTTCTTTATAACTTGATTGATAATGCAATTAAATTCAGTACAAATGATTCCACGGTTACGATTGAAATCACAGAAAGAAATGAGAAAATCTTTACTTCGGTCAAAGACACAGGAATTGGAATCCCCAGAAAAGAGCTCAATAAAATCTGGGAACGTTTCTATAAATCCGATCTTTCCCGCGGAAGAGATAAAAAGGGCACCGGACTTGGATTGGCTATTGTAAAAGAGGCAATACAGGCTCATGACGAACATATCAATGTAATCAGCACAGAAGGTGTCGGTACGGAATTTATCTTTTCATTAAGCAAAGCAGAATAAAAAGGCAGGACAAAAACCACTCCACATTTTAGTGAAGTTGGCTTTTGCTCTGCCTTCTTTTAGCATTATTTCTTCTTATTCATACAACATATTCTGGATAGACTCGTCTTCCATATTATCCTGAGTTACCCAGATATATCCCGTATCTACATTCGCTTCATTTCCAATCTGAAGAATGGTTCTGGCAGCTGCTACCACAGAAGCATATCCGATTCCAAATGGATTCTGTACAACTAATCCGTCAATTTCCCCGCTTTTCAATGCATCCAGCTGCTCTTTTCCCGCATCAAATCCCATCAATACCACATCGTCAATCTTTTCAGCTGCTTTCAAAGCTGAAAGACCCAGCTGGGTTGCATTCAGATTTGTTCCGAAAACACCTTTTACATCCGGATACTTTTCCAGATAATACTGAATGACATCTTCATCACTAAGTTCTTCTTTTACTTCTGTCTGATTTTCCTGACTTTCCGCATTTTTTTCATCTGTAATTTGTTTTTTTAATGTGTCCATCTGGTCACAATAAATCGTTTCTACAACAGAAACATTCGGATAGTTATTCTGAATCTCATCCAAAAAACCTTCCATCCGTTCTTTTGCAGCCGCTGAATTACTATCAGATACCAGCAGAATAATCTCACCTTCATCTTCTATTTCATTGCTCAACTTATAAGCTCCTGTTCTGGCTGCCTCCGCATTATCAGTCTTCACCGTACACTGAATTCCCTGATAGGTGTTTCCAGAGTCCAATGCAATGATAGGCACTCCATTTTCAGTTGCGGAATCAAACTGCACCTTACATGCATCTTCATCAATACTTGCAATCCCAATCGCATCGGGATAACGCGCCAGCTCTTCATCCAGAATATTCACCTGCTCATCGATATCCTCACCATTTGGAGCATTAAAAGTCACTTTGATTTTATCCTCTCCGCTATATCCGAGAATTTCATTCAAATCCTGCGCTGCTTGATTAATTCCCGCCTTTACGCTCTTCCAATAAGAAGAATTCTCATCCTTTCCAATAATCGATATATAAGTCCCCGGCTCCAAATCTAATCCCTGCACATTTCCATATGCAGACGGGGATACCGCATCCAAATTATTCTGATATGACGGTTCCTCTGTTTTCTCACCGGTAAATGTTGGTGTATCATCTTTTTTGCTGCAGGCACTGGCTCCCAACGCAATGCACAAAACAGCCGGTATAATGATTGTCCATTTCTTTTTCATATTTTAAGCCTCCAGTATCGTATACTTTCACAACACCTTTATACTATACACGATTCCTGTGAAAAGAAAAGGAATTTTTTCTTAATTTTTTAAAAAGTTTTATAGACATGCTTTCCGGAATCCCTGTTTTTTGGCATTCTCACGTATTATTTTTCTCAAAAACAGGAAGCCTATATCCTTTTTTCTACCATAAATTGCACTAAATTTAAAGCATAAAACCGCTTGTATAATTCAAACATTTGTATTAGAATATTCATAACGGTAATGACTGAATATTATCCGTAAATTCAAAGAAGGAGGGTACATATTATGGCACACGTAATTAGTGATGAATGTGTAAGCTGTGGTTCTTGCGAAGGCGAATGTCCAGTAGGAGCAATCTCCGAAGGCGATGGCAAATACGAAATCGATGCTGATGCTTGCGTAGACTGTGGAGCATGTGAAGCAGCCTGTCCAACAGGTGCTATCTCAGCAGAATAATTTCTTAGATTATATTTGCAACGTGATCACAAGCCAGAAGATACCGCCATTTCGGCGGTATTTTTTGTACCATTTTTCATTTCTATCTGCCTGAAATTTCTCTTTTCTGACGTAAAACAGCAGGTATCATGACAGAATTTGACGAACGGTTTCCATCACTTTTCCTAAGTCCCCATGCTATAATAATACCGACAGTTAAAACATTCATAGGAGGTATATCTTTAATATGGGCGAAGTCAGATTTATGATTTCTGAAGCTGCTAAGCAAGTACATGTAGAATCTCACGTACTGCGGTACTGGGAAGAAGAACTTGGACTTGTTGTAGGGCGTACAGAAATGGGACATCGATATTATACCGAAGATGATATACAACTCTTTTGCTGTATTAAGAAACTTAAAGATGCAGGCATGCTTCTGAAAGACTTAAAACCTTTGATTCCAGAACTGAAGGCTACAAAATTAAAGCTTCAAAAAACTGAAGTTTTAAAAAAAGCTGCTTCAAAAGAAACAGACTTGAAGGACAAGCAATCCACCACGACAGAAATTTCGGAAGCTAAAAGTGAACCTGTTAAGAATGAAATTTCTAAAAATGAGCTTGCAGAGGTAAAACCACCTCTTCCCGCAACAGAAGTAATTCCTATGACTCAGCTGGAACAGGTACAGTCTCTCATTGGTGACGTACTGACCAAAGTGGTCACAGCCAATAACGAAACATTAAAAAAAGACATCAGTAAGGCTGTTACCTCTGATGTCCTGCGCGAAATGGACTTCCTCTTTCAGGCAAAAGAACGTCAAGAAGAAGAACATTTCCGTAAACTGGATACTTTAATCCGCCAGCAGCAAGCGAGCCGCAGAGAAGCTGCCCGCGAAAATCCACTGGGGAAATTAAAGAAACTGCTTACATAGCTTATGTTTATTTTACTGCTGTTCCTGACGGAGTTCGTTTCCAAACCTTGTGTACTGCGGCATCCATGCAAGACGCACGGTACCTACCGGGCCGTTTCGCTGTTTCGCAATGATAATTTCTGCAATATTTTTATCCTCCGTATCAGGAATATAATAATCTTCTCTATAAATGAACATACAGACATCGGCATCCTGCTCGATAGCTCCGGACTCACGAAGGTCGGAAAGCATCGGGCGTTTGTCCGTTCTCTGCTCTACCGCACGACTCAACTGAGACAATGCTATTACGGGTACATTCAGCTCTCTTGCAAGTCCTTTTAAAGAACGGGAAATTTCAGAAATTTCCTGCTGACGGCTCTCATTACTGCGCCCGCCGCTTCCGCTCATCAACTGCAGGTAGTCAATAATAATCAGATCCAGCCCCATCTCCAACTTGTATTTTCTGCATTTGGAGCGCATCTCTGTAATAGATATACCCGAGGTATCATCTATAATTAATTTGGACTTTCCAATCGTTCCTGCACCTTCAATCAACTTTTCCCAATCCGTATCTTTCAGATTACCCGTTCGAAGAACTTGTGCATCCACATGTGACTCAAGAGAGAACAGACGGTTTACCAACTGT
>CASERA010000168.1 GCA_949290175.1 uncultured Ruminococcus sp. | reverse complement strand
GAAGGCAGTAGCTGCCAGCTACCAGACATTCCGCGAGGCAAATGGTTTTGAAGAATCAGCAGAGGAACTCAAAAAAGAGACAACGGCATTTGCGGATTGGCTTTTAGACACATATCCGGAGGCGTCCGAAGAAACTCTTTTGTCTAAATCCAAAGCTGGAGAACTGGCAGAAAAAGATTTTTATGATTCTTATGGGAAAACGCTTCACGTATTGTCAGATGAATACAAAGGATATTTAAAAGATGAGAATACCGCAGCAGAAAATCATATTTATCTCCGGGATGGAGAGAATGAAAAACAGGCAGATATCACGATTGCAGGTGATTTATGTCTGACAGAAGGCGGATATGCTTTGAATCAGATTGATCAAAGCGGAGAATTATCACAGAGTATTTCTTCTGAGATTATTCAGCAAATGCAGGATGCGGATGTATTATATCTGAATCAGGAATTCAGTATTGGCAGTCAGGGGGGACCGCTGGATGGAAAGACGGAAGTATATCATGCATCTTCTGAAAGAATGGGGATTCTGGAAGAAATAGGAACAGATCTCGTTTCTCTGGCAAATGATCATGCAGCTGATTATGGTTTGGAGGGACTGTCAGAGTCTCTTGGTTTACTGAAAGATGCAGGAATTGCCTATGTTGGAGCTGGAAATAACAGTGAAGAAGCAAAACAGCCGGTTTATTTTATTGTAAACGGAATTAAGATTGGTTTTACAGCGGCTTCGAATCTGGAAGATGGATTTGATACGGCAGCAGGCGAGGAGTCTGCAGGAGTATTTAAAATCAGTGATACCACAGAATATAAGCAGCAGATTGAGAATGCAGCCAAAGAGTGTGATTATCTGATTGTATATATCCATAACGAAACCGATGATACAAACGCATATGAGCAGTATCAGCATGACCAGGGGGCAGAGTTTTTACAGGCTGGTGCAGATATTGTAATCGGTGGACACTCAAACCGTCTTCAGGGTATAGAGTATGTGGATGGAAAACCGATTGTTTACAGTATGGGAGAACTTCTTCCGGATGGCATTACAAAGTATGCCGGTCTTCTGAAACTGAATATTACAGTGGACGGACTGGAGAAAATGTCCTTTGTTCCGTGTCTGCAGTCAGAGAATACCACAGAGTATTTAAGTGACAGTGAGGAGCAGCAGAAGATGTATGAGGCTTTTTCAGCATTATGTCCGAATGCATCTATTGATGAAAATGGTGTTATTACAGAAATAGCAGAAAATGAAAATAATAGTTGACATTTTTTATGATACGGTGTAAAGTTCCTATTGTTACAAGATGAAAAGAATAATGAAAACTTTCTCTTATTCAGAGCAGTGGAGGTACAAAGGACCTATGAAGCTGCGGCAACCCCAAGATGGAAGGTGCCAACCTGAGCGAGCGATCGAACAATAAGAGGATTGTTTAAGATAAAAAACAGTCCGCTTTTTGGGGCTGTTTTTTCATAATATTGAGAACAGTTCCGGGAAAGAGAAAGAACAACAGGAGGAAAAAATGGAAAAATTATTATTTACTTCAGAATCTGTAACCGAAGGACATCCGGATAAAATGTGCGATCAGATTTCTGATGCAATTTTGGATGCCCTGATGGAACAGGATCCTATGAGCCGTGTGGCATGCGAGACTTGTGCAACCACAGGAATGGTTATGGTCATGGGCGAAATTACAACAAAGGCTTATGTGGATATTCCAAAGATTGTGAGAGACACAGTACGCGGAATTGGTTACACAAGAGGAAAATATGGTTTTGATGCAGATACATGTGGTGTTATTACAACAATTGATGAGCAGTCTGCAGACATTGCACTTGGAGTAGATAAGGCTCTGGAAGCAAAAGAGAATAAGATGTCAGATGATGAATTGGAGGCAATTGGTGCCGGAGACCAGGGAATGATGTTTGGTTATGCTTCTAATGAAACAGAAGAATATATGCCGTACCCGATAGCAATGGCACACAAACTGGCGCTTCAGCTGACAAAAGTTCGCAAAGACGGTACACTTCCTTATCTGCGTCCGGATGGAAAGACACAGGTAACAGTGGAATATGACGAAAACGGAACTCCAAAACGTCTGGATGCAGTAGTACTTTCTACTCAGCATGATCCGGATGTAACACAGGAGCAGATTCATGCAGATATTAAGAAACATGTATTTGATGAGATTATTCCGGCAGAAATGATTGATGATGAAACAAAATTCTTCATTAATCCGACCGGCCGTTTCGTAATCGGGGGACCTCACGGGGACAGTGGTCTGACAGGAAGAAAAATTATTGTAGACTCTTATGGCGGAATGGCACGTCATGGTGGTGGTGCATTTTCCGGAAAAGACTGTACAAAAGTAGACCGTTCTGCCGCTTATGCCGCACGCTATGCAGCAAAGAACATAGTAGCAGCAGGTCTTGCAGATAAATGTGAAATCCAGCTTTCTTATGCAATCGGAGTTGCTCAGCCGACTTCTATCATGGTTGATACATTCGGAACAGGAAAAATTTCTGAAGACAAGCTGGTAGAGATTGTACGTGAGAATTTTGATATGCGTCCGGCAGGGATTATCAAGATGCTTGATTTGAGACGACCGATTTACAAACAGACAGCTGCATATGGCCACTTTGGAAGAAATGATCTGGATTTGCCATGGGAAAGACTGGATAAGGTAGAGATTTTGAAAAAATATTTATAAATATAGACGTAAGACTTCTTTTGGTTTATAGTATAAAGGAATCAAACGAGGTACGGAAAAAAGGAAAGGGGACAGGTACCTGTATGGTGCTGTCTTCTTTTTCTATATAAAAATTTACAGAGATACAGACAAAAAACGGAAGCATAGTTTAAAACTTTATCAGGAGGAGATGTGGATGAAACTAAAAACAAAGCTGATTCTTGCATTTATGATTGTGATGATACTGCCGACACTATTCACAACGATAGCCGTGTGTACATTTGTACCCGAGCCAGTGACCGATATGCAGCAGCTTTATCTTTTGGTTGTATTTCTTACCGCAGCAATCATGATTTATTGGATTTACCGGACGGTATCCGTTCCCCTTGCAAAATTACAGAAGGCAGCGCGTAATATCAAGGAAGGTAATCTGGATTTTGAGATTAAAAATGAGACCAATGATGAAATTGGCCAGTTATGTCAAGATTTTGAAGAGATGCGCCTTCGTCTGAAAGCCAATGCAGAGGAAAAAATTGAATATGATAAAGAAAATAAGGAATTAATTAGTAATATTTCCCACGATTTAAAAACACCCATTACGGCAATTAAGGGATATGTGGAAGGAATTATGGATGGGGTTGCTGACACGCCGGAAAAGATGGACAGATATATCAAAACCATATACAATAAAGCTAATGAGATGGATTTGTTGATTAATGAGCTGACTTTATATTCTAAAATTGATACAAATAGGATTCCGTATAATTTTACAACAATATCAGCAAAACAATATTTTGGAGATTGTGCCCAGGATTTATCATTGGAATTGGAGGCAAAAGGAGTTCAGTTTATTTATAAAAATTTTTTGGAAACAGATTCTAAAGTCATTGTAGATCCAGAGCAGCTTCGTCGGGTTATCAATAACATTGTAGGAAATTCAATAAAATACATGGATAAGCCGAAAGCAATCATTACTATGAATTTAAAGGATGTAGGGGATTTTGTACAAGTAGAGCTTGGAGACAATGGAAAGGGGATTGCTGCAAAGGATTTGCCGAATATTTTTGACAGATTTTACCGGACAGATGCCTCCCGTAATTCTTCAAAAGGAGGAAGCGGGATTGGTCTTTCTATTGTAAAGAAAATCGTGGAAGAACACGGTGGTAAAATCTGGGCTGCAAGTGATGAAGGAGTGGGGACAACAATGTATTTTGTTATTAGAAAATATCAGGAGGTACCGATGAATGAGTAAAAGAATTTTAATTGTAGAGGATGAAGAAAGCATTGCTGATCTGGAGCGGGATTATCTGGAATTGAGTGGTTTTGATGTGGAAGTTGCGAATGATGGACAGACAGGATTGGAGAAAGCACTGAAAGAAGAGGTGGACTTGATTATCCTGGATTTGATGCTTCCGGGAGTCGATGGATTTGAAATCTGCCGGGAGGTGCGCAGTCAGAAGAACACACCAATCATCATGGTTTCTGCAAAAAAAGATGATATTGATAAAATCAGAGGTCTGGGACTGGGAGCAGATGACTATATGACAAAGCCATTCAGTCCAAGTGAACTTGTAGCAAGGGTGAAAGCACATTTATCCAGATATGAGCGTTTGATTGGAAGCAATGTTGAGGAAAATGAAGTTATTGAAATTCGAGGACTTAAGATTGATACAACAGCCAGAAGGGTGTGGGTAAACGGAGAAGAAAAATCCTTTACGACAAAAGAGTTTGACCTGCTGACTTTTCTTGCAGGACATCCGAATCATGTATATACCAAAGAGGAATTATTCCGGGAAATCTGGGACATGGAATCGGTAGGAGATATTGCGACGGTAACTGTGCATATTAAAAAAATTCGTGAGAAGATAGAGTATGATACTTCCCACCCGCAGTATATTGAAACAATATGGGGAGTAGGATACAGGTTCAAGGTATAGGATGATGAAAATAGAATCTTGCGGTATAAGTCAGGAAAAAAAGAGAAAATGGACACTGAATACGATGCAGATCATTGCGCTTGGTTTTTTAGGTGTGATTTTTCTGGGAAGTATTCTTTTATATCTGCCGATCAGTAATCAGAAACCGATAGAATATATGGATGCGTTGTTTACATCAGTTTCGGCTGTTTGTGTAACAGGCCTTGTGACCGTGTTCCCGGCAACTCAGTTCACCGTATTTGGAAAAGTGGTGTTAGTTCTGCTGATTCAAATCGGAGGCCTGGGGGTCGTTGCATGTGCGATGGCAGTGTTTATTATCATTCGAAAAAAAATAACTGTAAAAAACAGGGTCGTGATTCAGCAGTCGTATAATCTGGATACATTGTCAGGAGTGGTTCAGTTTATCATCCGGATTATAAGGCTGACTCTGATTGTAGAAGGAATAGGAGCGATTTTTTATTCTTTACAGTTTGTTCCAGAGTATGGAGCTGTAAGAGGACTCTGCTATGGTGTGTTCCATGCAGTATCGGCCTTTTGCAATGCAGGGATGGATATCATTGGCGAAACGAATTTTATTGGATATGTAAAGTCACCGATTGTCAACTTTACAACCATGTTTTTAATTATATCCGGTGGTTTGGGATTTACAGTATGGCATGATGTTTATATGAATTTAAAAGATGTCATTCAAAAAAAGAAACCGATGAGCAGGAGTTTTACAAGACTGCATTTACATTCGAAAATCGTATTGACTATGACAGCCGGATTGCTTCTGATAGGAACTTTGGGCTATCTGATGCTGGAATACAATAATCCGGAAACGCTGGGAAATCTTAATTTTGGGCAGAAGTTGATGGCATCAGGTTTTCAGTCTGTTACTACCAGGACTGCTGGGTTTGCAACCATTCCACAGGCAGATTTGACATCAGCTTCCAAGCTTCTGGGTTGTATTTTGATGTTTATTGGAGGTTCTCCGGGAGGTACTGCCGGAGGGATTAAGACTACAACGATGGCATTGCTTCTGCTGACCTGTATTTCGGTGATTCGGGGTAAGGGTGCAATAGAATGTTATGGACGCAGGCTGGCGGATACCAATGTACGTTCGGGAACTGCCATTGCACTTCTGACATTTTCCATATGGTTGATAGGGGTTATGGGGATTACGATTCTGGAGTCAGGAGTGAATCTTCAAGATATTTTGTATGAGGTTTCCTCTGCAATTGGTACAGTGGGACTTTCTGCGGATTTAACGCCGGAATTATCGAGAGGAAGTCATTTGATTCTTATGATTTTGATGTATGTGGGACGTATCGGACCTGTAACTATGGCACTCGTATTTGCGGGAAGAGAAGACTCAAAATTAAAATACCGGGAGCTGCCGGAAAAGCGGATTATGTTAGGTTAGTATGAGGAGATAGGTAGGAAGAAATGATGAAGAAACAGTTTGCAGTATTCGGATTGGGAAGTTTTGGGCGCAGTGTTGCCTTGACTTTGGAGAATATGGGATGTGATGTAATAGTAGTAGATAAATCCTATGAAAAAATACAGGAGATATCTGATTTTGTTTCGTATGCAATGCGTGCGGATGTATCTGATCCTGACGCACTTCAAACTCTGGGAGGAAAAAACCTGGATGGGGCTGTTGTGGCAGTTTCTGACAATCTGGAAGCGAGTATTATGGCTACCATTATTTCAAAAGAGATTGGAATTCCTTATGTATTGGCAAAGGCGAAAGATGACCTTCAGGGGACCATTCTGAAAAAGGTAGGGGCAGATGCCATCGTATATCCAGAAAGAGATATGGGGGGAAGAGTGGCGAAAAGTCTGATTTCCAAAGCATTTACGGATTGGATAGAGCTGTCTTCAGAGTACAGTATGGCGGAAGTCGCTGTTCCGGATAAGTGGGTTGGAAAAAGTTTGAGTGAGTT
>CASERA010000167.1 GCA_949290175.1 uncultured Ruminococcus sp. | reverse complement strand
CGTATTGCATGTCTCCACCTTCCTTAATGATATATTATCATCTTTTGGTGGATTTAACGACTGCATTTAAATGATACTACTCCAAACCAAATACGTTTTGCAGAAAACAAATTCGTTTTGGAAAGCCAATCCGACAAAATTTTGGGAATACGCCACGCATAAGTCGGAGTTACAACGATTGCATTATCACCTGTTTTTATTGGCGAATAATCTAATGCCTTGATTTTTGCATTCACATCTACAATCTCGTCCTGCAATTCATCTGCAATTCTCTTTGCTATATAGCGGCTGTTGCCTGTTCCTGAAAAGCACAAAATCATGATGATATTGCCCCCCTCAAATTCTCGATTTGTCGTTATTATCGCTTAAAATTCTATTCTGTATCTTAGCGTTATACAGCTCTCAGTTTACTGTCTTTTCATAAATCATATCAGTCAGAGCATACGGCAAAAGTTCTTCCGGCTTCACATCAGGTCTGATCCATTCATTAATGAGCTTTTCCGGCATGATTAGTGGCATCCTGTCATGTATGAAACGGATCCCTTCGCCCGGCTCTCTGGTCAAGACAACAAAGTGCGGCATCCCACCCTCTATATGGTACAGTCCGCAGAGCCATGTTACTGCAGCTCCTTTTGGCTGTATCATGTATTTATCCCCAATACGTTTCTTGCCGTTATTTCCAAGGCGGTGTTCCCATTCAAAGTACCAGGAGGCAGGAACGATACAGCGATGCTTCTGCCAGTCCTCTTTAAATGTCGGCTTTTGTGCTGCGGTCTCTGTTCTGGCGTTTAGAAGCAGCGACTTTCCCGTATAACCCCATTTCATAGGGAAAACCGCTCTGTCAGCACTCTTGTTGGGTGCGATGACCGGCACAACATCCGTAGGATACATCTCTCCATAATCTTTTACTCTGGATGTCTGCTGCCATTTATACACAAGTGACGAACGGCTCATCTCTTCAACTATTTCCTCTATCTCTGGAGTATTCTCTATCCAGTATCGTGTACACATCGGCCACCACCTCTTTGTCCATTATGTCCCTATAGCACCACTGTGAAGTCGGCTCTCCTAATGTGGCGCTTCTTCCTTTATCATAGTCCATCATAATAATTTTTATGTGATCCCAAATTCCCTGGCATATCTCATCGCCCCGCAAACCTCCGGTGCGTCTTTCTTCAGCTTATATGCCATGAATTTCTCTCTCGGCACGTCAAAAGGAGCCTGTATGCCAAAGATATCTGCTGGAACATAACCAAATCTCGAATAATAGTTTTCGTTGCCCAGCACAACAGAATGTGAAAAGCCAAGACAAGCAGCTACTCTGTGTCCCTCTTTTATTAATGCCGAGCCGATTTCTTTTCTTTGACACTCCGGGATTACAGAAAGCGGAGCAAGCGCCAGGACCGGCATTTCTCCAACCCATGCTTTCGTAAACATAATATACCCCACAATGTTTCCTTCCTCTTCCGCAACAAGCGACAGTTCCGGAATGTAGGAATCACCGTTTCGCAAGGCATTTACCAGTTCCTGCTCATTACCATCCGCATACTCTGCGCTTTCAAAAGACGCTTTTACTACATCATAAACTTTTTCGTAATCACTTTCATTTTCTCTTCGTATCAGCATATGGATTTCCCCTGTAAATATTTGGTATCCTGCATACACTTATGACTCCGGCATTGGGATGGACTTTAGTGCCTCATCAATTTTTATAGCCTGCACAGGAATATATTCACCATTGAGCCGAACTCCGCCACCAGTCAATGAGAACAATTCCCTTGACGTGTTCAAGTCCAGTCGTAGATTCTCATTTGAAAGCAGCTGATCCAGTCTGGCAGCCACTTTCTCCGAAAGAAACTTCTCAGCTTCCTTTTGATGTTCAATACGCAGTTCTTCCGATTCGCAGTCTTTCCTGATTCGAGCATTACTGATTATACGGATTTCATTTACCACACCAAGCATATGATAGACCAGTCTCATCATATGGGCTTTGGCTTCCTCTTCATCCATCTCAAAGTAAAACTGTTCAAATGCCTTATCAATTTGCAAAGAAACATCGGCAAGCCGTCTATCTGGCTCGGTTTGCTTTTTAATCGCCGCTTTTGCTAACGTAGAGGTTTCTTGCTCCTTCTTCCCACTAATAGCATTTTTTATACCGCAACCCTTTTCCTTGACCCAAGGCCATACAGTATTTTTCCACCAAGGAGATATAACCTCTCGGAACAGCAAAATCCCTCCGGCTACAATGGCCGCACCCAGAGCTTCTCCAACTTGCTGTGCAAACTTTTCCTGCTCTGGTGTTAACTGCACACGCTGTTCTTCAGAAGTGGATGGTGCATAATCATCACTCCGTAAATCATCTACATCGTATTCTTCCCATTCAATGATGTCTGGATTCTGATTATTCTCGTCCCGCGTCAATCCTCTCACGCGGTCTGGATTGTCCTTGGAACGAATGAGGTGATCTCCATCTTTTATAATTGGCTTATATACTTTCTCACCCATTCTGTGTTTTCTCCCTCACTTCTTCGCAAGACGGTAGCTTTCATCGAGCCGCCTGCATATCTCATCATCAGGTACACCTTCATCCAGTACTATGGTGTACCAGCTCTTTTTGTTCATATGCCAGCCAGGATAATAATGCTCGTTCTGAAGGACTGCTTCCATATTCTCCGGCTGTATCCGCAGGTCAATGATTTCAACAATCTCATCAGATCTCATCCCCAGCTTACTCCTCCGCACAGTCAGAATTGCGGCGTACCATTTTCTATTATCCTTCCTGCGCCAGATTGCATTGTCAGGGAATTTCTGCCACAGAAACTCTAACTCGTCTCCGTAAGTGTCGTAAACATAATCTATGAGCATCTGAGCCTGCTTTGTCTTAAATACCGCAGATTCATAGCAGATCTCAGCAATTTCCCTCAGAACCGTCTCTATTGCCGTTCGCACCTCTCCTACAAATGTCCCTGAAGCATTTATTTTATACAGGATATATGAATCACCTGTCCCGATTTCCCTCAGATCAGTGTCGATGTTACCATTTTTGTCTATCCGGACAGTGAGAGAAAATTCGCCGTCCATGATATCACGGGTGTATGTCCAACTGTCTTGATTCACAAAACCGAATGGTTCAAGTTTTTCCGGATTCAGTTTTTTCCTTCGGAATACATCCTCGAACATCTAATACACCTCTTTATCCCGCCGCTTGGTCACTGTCGGGTATTCATCTATAATCTTTTGCCTGCACGGACACTCTTTATCGTGGTCATTGATAATACCACAGGCCTGCAGGTGAGAATAAATCGTTATAGCTCCCACATATTTAAATCCACGCTTCTTCAGATCTTTGCTGATTTTGTCAGACAGTCCGTTGCTGACTGGAATTCTGCCGGAATCGTGTCCCTGGTATAAAATCGTTTTTTCTCCAGAATAAGCCCAGATATAATCGCAGAAGCTTCCGAACTCCTCGCTAACCTTTATGTAACACTGGGCATTATTAATAATGGCATTCACCTTGCGAGGAGAGCGGATCATACCCTCCGTATTCAAGATACGTTCCACGTTGGTTTCATTGTAAGCGGCAATTTTCTCATAGTCGAAGTTATCAAAGCACTCTCTGAAGATTCCTCGTTTCTTTAACATCAGACTCCAAGACAGCCCGCATTGGAGACATTCAAGCGTCAGATGCTCGAACATATGCCGGTCATCGTGTACAGGGATTCCCCATTCCGTATCATGATATATTTTGTCGAGTGGATCTGTTGAAGCCCATCCGCAGTAGCCCATTAATTTTTATTCCCCCTTCTTTACATAGGTAAGCTGAATATCATATCCAAGTTTATCAAGCATGTCTACAAAGACTTTATTTAAAATGCCTTCTTTCTTGTTTATGAGCCTGCTGACATAAGGAGCAGAAGTACCGACCATCTCCGCAAGCTGTGCCTGTGTAACACCTTCTTCTAAGCATTTAACTTTTACATCTATTTCGATATTGTTTTTAAGCATGATAAAAACCCCATTTCCTGCAATTCAATTTCACAGTTCGGATAATTCATTGTAGCATATATTTATGTCCATTTCTATCCTTAAAATCGGTGCCACCCGTAAAACGGGTGGTTCGAACCGGGGCTATAAGTCCCCACTACTAGCCCGCGCCTAAAGACGCGGGCTTTCTCTTTCGTTCAAGCCTTATTGCTCTTGTCTCTTTGGCCGCCCCTAAAGGG
>CASERA010000166.1 GCA_949290175.1 uncultured Ruminococcus sp. | reverse complement strand
TCTGCAGCAATGCAGTTGCCTGAGAATACATTTTCTTTCCTGGCAAGTACAGTTTTATGGACTGATGGAAAGCCATGTTATATGAATAAAATGAGTATTGAAGTAGAAAAAATATATGATAACCTGGAATGTGCAAAACGAGGTTTAATACCCGTTACGAGTTCTTCGTTTGTTGGTTGTTTTGTAAATCTACACTATGGAAGAAAGGTTGGATTGCCGATAAAAGAATTTTTTATTTATGGCGATGATTCAGAATACACACTTAGACTCGGAGAATGCGCGCAAGGTTATATGGATACAGGAAGCTGTATTATCCATAAGATGCCAAATAACTCAAAACTGGGAATTGCAGAGGCCTTGCCGGAGCGAATAGAACGATATATATATGATTATCGAAATCAGGTGTATATTAGCCGATTTAGAAAAAAGGAAAAGAGAAGCAGATTAATTATGCGATATGCCAGAGAATGTATCAAGGTCTTGGTGAAGGCTAAAGGGCGTAAAGCAAAGAGAATTAGGATTATTATCAAAGGATATTGTCAAGGAAGAAAGTTTGAACCTGTAATTGAAAGAGAATAGAGTGGAGAATATCATGTATAAAGAGGGAAAAGCAAAATTTTTGATTGTTGTAGCATATGCGTATATATTAATTCCGTTTATTATATTTGCATTAGGCTGGATTGGATTACGCTATTCAATCCCTATGACAATTATTTTAATGCTTTGTTTTTGGAAAGTATGTAAGTCGGATTCTATATATATGTGGGTTCCGGCTATAAATCATGAAAATATTGTTAAAATAATCTGTATTTTATGTATTATTTTTATATGGGTTTACTTTTCAGGAATAGGAAGATGCGTGTTTCAGAATACAGATCATGGTGCAAGAAATGCCATTTTTGAAGCATTAGTAAGCTATAAATGGCCTATCATAAATTATAATATTACATCAGAAAATTTAGCTGGATATAGTGCGACATCCTTAATCTATTATATTGGATTTTGGATGCCGGCAGCAGTAGTTGGAAAAATATGGGGAATATCAGCCGGATACGGATTTCAGGTTTTTTGGGCCTTTTTGGGAATTGTAATATTTTATTATTTGGTGTGTACTAAATTGAAAAAACTTCTTGTCTGGCCATTAGGAGTTATTATATTCTTTAGTGGGCTTGATATCGTAGGGGAGTATTTGATGGGAGTTAATTTGTTCACGATGGAAAATGATTTGCATTTAGAATGGTGGATGTCGACCTATCAATACTCAAGTATGACAACACAATTATTTTGGGTTTTTAATCAGGCAATACCGGCATGGATATGTACTATGTTAATATATCTGCAGAAGGATAATAAGAATCTGATATTTATTCTTGCATGCTGCATGCTGCCGGGAACCCTTCCGTTTGTGGGGCTGCTATTGTTAACCCTATATTTTGCGTTTAGCAGAAAATACGAAATTAAAGAGAAGAAAGCTGCAGGTAAGTTAAAGGAATATACTTCTGCATTTATTAAGGATATTGTTACACTTCAGAATTTAATAGGAGGCGGAATCATAGGAATTGTATCTTTTGCATATTTGATTGGCAATATGTCAGGCGGAAAAATTATGCAGAAGAGTACTGTGGGTTATTCCATGGACAATAATTTATTAAAATATTTTATTTTCCTAATTTTAGAAGCTGGGATATATTTTATTATTTTATATAAATATCATAAAAAAGATAGATTGTTCTACTTTATTTTAATGTGTTTATGCATTATACCACCAATTAAAGTTGGAAATTCTTCGGATTTTTGTATGAGAGCCTCTATACCTGCACTGGTTATTTTAATGATCTTTGTGATTGAGGCACTGCAAAAAGCATATGAAGAAAAGGATAAATTTATATTTGCTAGCCTGATGGTTGTCTTGTTGTTAGGAAGTTTTACACCGTGGCATGAATTTGCAAGGACTGTAAAAAATACAGTTACTTCAGTGAATAATGGCGAAAAACCATATATTCAGACAACAGAAGAGAACATCAATAATATATTAAATGGAAGTAATTTTTCAGGACCTATTGACGACAATTTTTTCTTCAGATATATTGTGAAATGAATTCAAAGAGCATTAGAACATTCAGGAATGGGTGGATTTAAGCAAAAAAGATGACAAGTTTTGCCAAAATATGTTATACTGAAATAGTTTAAATTGTATGGGGGTACAAAAAGATGAAAGTCGTGATTTTAGCAGGTGGATTTGGGACACGGATCAGTGAAGAGAGTCATCTCAGACCGAAGCCGATGATTGAAATCGGAGAAAAACCAATTTTATGGCATATTATGAAAGAATACTCGTATTATGGTCATAATGAATTCATCATATGCTGCGGGTATAAACAGCATATGATTAAAGAGTATTTTGCTGACTATTATTTATATAATGGTGATGTTACATTTGATTTTGGAAATGAAAACAACATGATTATTCACAATAATGTATCAGAGCCATGGAAGGTAACATTAGTAGATACCGGATTAAATACAATGACAGGTGGACGTATTAAAAGAGTTCAAAAATATGTAGGAAACGAACCGTTTATGATGACTTACGGTGATGGTGTATCAGATGTGGATATCAATGAATTGATTAAATTTCATAAAGAAAAAGGTCAATTAGCAACTTTAACGGCAGTTCATGTAGGACAACGATTTGGTGTGCTTGATATTGATAAAGAAAGCAGAGATATTAAAGCCTTTCGGGAAAAATCACATTCAGATGGAAGTAGAATTAGCGCCGGATATATGGTATTGGAACCAGAGGTGTTTGACTATATTGATGGCGATTCGACTATATTTGAAAAGGAACCCCTGGAAAGATTAGTACAAGATGGTCAGTTAAATGCATATAAGCATGATGGATTCTGGCAGTGTATGGATACACAGAGAGAAAAAGAAAGTTTAGAAAAAATGTGGAACAGCGGCAATGCACCATGGAAGATATGGGAGTAGAATATGTGGGTGGATTTAGAGTTTTACAGAGGTAAGAAAGTCTTAGTTACAGGACATACTGGTTTCAAAGGAAGCTGGTTATGCAAAATTTTAATTAATGCAGGGGCTGAAGTAACAGGTTATTCTTTAACACCGCCTACAAATCCCAATCTTTTTGAGATTAGTGGAATAGAGCAGAAGATGAATTCGATTATAGGTGATATTCGCGATTTAGCTGGTTTGAAGGCGGTATTTGATACATGTCAGCCAGAGATTGTATTCCATTTGGCTGCTCAGCCGATTGTTAGAGATTCGTATAAAAATCCTGTATATACATATGAAACGAATGTAATGGGAACTGTTAACATTTGTGAATGTGTGAGAATGAATCCGTGTGTGAAATCTTTTCTAAATGTTACAACGGATAAGGTATATCACAATAATGAATGGGAGTGGGGATATAGAGAAATAGACCCCCTGGATGGATATGATCCGTACTCCAACAGTAAATCATGTTCAGAATTAGTGACTCATAGTTATATCAACTCGTTTTTTTGCAATATGGATGTTGCGGTTTCGACAGCAAGGGCAGGGAATGTAATCGGAGGAGGCGACTTTGCAAATGATCGTATCATTCCGGATTGCATAAGGGCTGCATTGAAGAAAGAGAATATTGTGGTAAGAAATCCATATTCTACGAGACCTTATCAGCATGTATTGGAACCTTTAGCTGCATACTTAATGATTGTTCAAAAGCAATATGAGGATTCAAAGTATGCAGGATTTTATAATGTAGGACCGGATGACCGTGATTGCGTAACAACCGGAGAACTCGTGAATCTATTCTGTAAGCACTGGCAAGAGGGGATTCAATGGGTAAATAAATCCGACGGCGGACCCCATGAAGCAAATTTTTTAAAGCTGGACTGCTCAAAATTGAAAACAACATTTGGCTGGAAACCAGTATGGAGTGTAGACGATGCAATAGAGAAAACCGTGGAGTGGGCAAAAGTCTATGCTTCCGAAAAGCCTGTTGAAGAATGCATGGACAGGCAGATTAAAGAATTTTTCATATAAACAAAGGAGAACAACGATGTTACAAGGAAAAACAGAACAGGAAGCAAGGGAAGAAATCCTTGCGTTAGTTGGAGAGTATTGTGATACCTATCACAAAAAGAAAGTATATCAGGAAGGTGACCGTATTCCGTATGCTTCCAGAGTATATGACAGGAAAGAGATGATCAACCTTGTGGACAGCTCTCTGGAATTCTGGTTGACTGCGGGAAGATATACGGATGAATTCGAAAAGAAGTTTGCAGAATATTTGGGTGTAAGATTCTGTTCTTTGGTAAATTCAGGATCTTCTGCAAATCTGAATGCTTTTATGGCATTAACATCCCCACTTTTGGGTGAACGGAAAATCAATCGGGGCGATGAAGTGATTACAGTTGCAGCAGGATTTCCGACTACAGTTACCCCGGCTATTCAGTACGGGGCTGTACCTGTTTTTGTAGATGTTACAATTCCACAATATAACATTGATGTCACAAAATTAGAGGAAGCTTATTCTGAAAAAACAAAAGCGGTTATGGTTGCCCACACACTGGGAAATCCATTTGACTTAAAGGCTGTAAAAGAGTTCTGTGACAAATACAACTTGTGGTTGGTTGAAGATAACTGTGATGCATTGGGCTCCCAATACGAAATTGATGGTGAAATACGATTTACAGGAACAATTGGAGATATTGGAACATCCAGCTTCTACCCTCCACATCATATGACTATGGGAGAAGGCGGTGCCGTATATACTAACAATCCGTTACTGAATAAATGTATCCGTTCTTTCCGTGACTGGGGAAGAGACTGCGTATGCCCATCCGGAAAAGATAATCTGTGTAAACATCGGTTTGATAAACAGTACGGAGAACTTCCATTAGGATATGACCATAAATATGTGTACTCTCATTTTGGTTATAACTTAAAAGCAACTGATATGCAGGCTGCTGTAGGATGTGCACAGATTGAGAAATTCCCGTCTTTCGTAGAAAAGAGACGTCATAATTTCAACCGTCTGAAAGCTGGGCTGGCAGAGTTAGAAGATCATCTGATCTTACCGGAGCCATGTGAAAATTCAAATCCAAGCTGGTTTGGTTTTCTGATTACATGTAAAGAAGGAACCGACCGAAACAAGGTGGTACAGTATGTGGAAGAACACGGTGTACAGACTAGAATGCTGTTTGCAGGAAACTTAATTAAACATCCTTGTTTTGATGAAATGCGGGCATCTGGTAAAGGTTACCGTGTGGTTGGAGAATTGGCAAACACTGACCGGATTATGAAAGACACATTCTGGATTGGAGTATATCCGGGAATGAACGATGAGATGATTGATTATATGGTAAAAGTGATAAAAGGTGCAGTGAAATAATGAAAAGAATTTTGTTTACTGGCGGAACTGGATTTTTAGGACGTAATCTAATTCCGCATCTTTCTGAAAAATATGAAATTATAGCACCAAAACGTACAGAATTGGATTTAAGAGATATCACTGCTTTAGAAAATTTTATCAAGAAAAATAGCTTTGATGTAATTATACATGCAGCAATTCCTAATATAGCTTTTAATAAAAGTGACAGAGAAGAAACTTTATTAAAAGACAGTCTTCTTACATTTATGAAACTCCATCAAATGGAGGAATATTATGGAAAGTTAATATATTTTGGATCTGGTGCAGAATTTGATAAAAGTCATCCTATTATAAGTGTAACAGAAAACGATTTTGGAAAAAATCTTCCTCAAAATGATTATGGTCTGGCGAAATATATCATGAATGAAGTGGCTAGAAAAAGTAAAAAGATTTATAATTTGAGGATTTTTGGTTGCTATGGCCCTACTGATGCAAATTTTAAATTAATCACGTATGCAATTCAGTGCTGTATAAAACATATTCCTATAAATTTAAGACAAAATTGCATATTTGATTATATGTCAGTCTTTGATTTGCTTCCGGTATTAGAGTATTTTATTGAAAATGAACCTATGTATCATGACTATAATATCTGTACTGGGCAGCGGGCTGAACTAGTAGAAATCTGCAAATTTATTCAGGAACAAATGAATTGTAATAAACCAATCCACATAGAAATGCCCGGATTTAATAATGAGTATACGGCACAGAATGTTAGGATTTGTGAGGAAATACCTCAATTACGATTTACTTCGCTTTTCGAGGGAATAAAGAAACAAATAGATTACGAAAAAGGGGCATATAAAAATGAAGAAGAGAGTTGCTGATATTATTTTTGAAACACTAACTGAACATGGTATTGTGGATTGTTTTACTGTGGTTGGCGGTGGGGCGATGCATCTTAATAATGCATTGGCTTTAAATAAAAAAATGAATAATCATTTTAACCATCATGAACAAGCGTGTGCAATGGCTGCAGAAGCATATGCACGTTATAGTGGGAAAATGGCTGCTATTTGTGTCACTAGTGGTCCTGGAACAACAAACGCATTGACAGGAGTTATGGGTGCCTGGGTCGATAGCGTTCCTATGATTGTTATTTCAGGAAATGTGCGCTATGAAACATCTATTGAAAAAAGTGGTTTACCGCTAAGATATCGCGGTCTGCAAGAATTTGATATTATTCATTCTATTCAAAATATGACTAAATATTCAAAGGTACTAATAACTCCGGAAGATGTTAAATATGAGGTTGAAAAGGCAATAGCTATTGCAATGAGTGGACGAAGAGGACCTGTATGGATAGATGTACCACAGGATATACAAAATAGTATTGTTGATACAGACAAGCTGATA
>CASERA010000165.1 GCA_949290175.1 uncultured Ruminococcus sp. | reverse complement strand
TAATTAGAAAGATACAAAGGTGCGAACATAACAATGCGGTTTCCGTAAAAATCTTTTTTAATCTGTTCGGCCAGTTTATAAATTTCCTGATTTTTTTCTTCAATGGGACAGGCGAGCAGCACGGATGCTTCCCTGTGCGTAAGTCCTTTTCTCTGTTTTGCCTTTTCAATAATGGAATCAATCAATTTCACATTGGTCTTATTTTCGTCCGCATAGGCAAGTGTTTCTAAGATTTCTTCATGATTGATAAAATCATCTGCATGTTTTGAGTTTACATCGTACATTGAGTGTACCTCCTTTTCAATATCAAAAATAATAAAATTGTTTTTGCCGGATTTTAGTTTAATGAATCACCACGGGCAGTCACAATCCGGTATCCAATGGCATCCATTCGTTTTTCCAGTGCCTTACGTCCTTCGGCAGATTCGACCCCGGTATTAATTTTATTGTCATAGATTAGATAATTGTTTCTCACATCTCCTGGAGAAAGATTTGGCATGACAACATTCGCTCCGGCAAGAATTCCCTGCTCCCTTCCATCAGGAGCAATTGTACCAAGTGCGGTTGTAGCAGGCAGCAGGACTTTTGGCATCATCAAACGGATTAGACCAAGCATAAAAAGCGTCAGTTCCAGTGTTCCCGCATTTTCATCTTTAAAAGGGGTGTCGTGATGCGGAATAAACGGTCCGATACCTACCATCTGAGGATTTAGTTTCTTTAGAAAGATCATGTCATCGGCGAGGTTTTCCGGAGTCTGGTAAGGTGAGCCGACCATAAATCCGGTGCCGACCTGATACCCGATTTCTTTTAAATCCCATAAACATTTCTGACGATGTGCGGCGCTTAATTCCGGTGGATGCAGTTTTGCATAGTGTGAGGAATTATAGGTTTCATGACGCAGCAGGAAACGGTTTGCGCCAGCTTCAAACAGTCGGCGATATCGTTCATGAGAGCATTCACCGATGGAAAGCGTAATTGCACAATCCGGGTAGCGGATGCGGATACTGCTGACAATATCGGCCATGATATCGTCGGTGAAATATCTGTCTTCTCCACCCTGAAGGACAAAAGTGCGGAATCCAAGCTGATATCCCGTTTCACAACAGGATAAAATAGTTTCTTTAGAAAGCCGATAGTGTTTGACATTTTGATTACTTCTTCGAAGCCCACAGTAATAACAGTCATTTCTACAGTAATTGGTAAATTCAATCAGCCCCCGGATGTAGACATCGTTTCCGTAATGCTGTTTGCGGATTTTCCGAGCCTTCTGGAATAAATAATTTGAAATCTGAGGGTTTCTCCCCTGAATGAGTCGAATCCATTCATTGCGTGACAACTTCTGCTGATTTTCAAGTTTATCAATTAAATCTTCCATCGTATCTTCTTCACCTCGATTCAGTTCTAATGTTTTGCATAGACTGTTTTTGTGCTGATGCCAGGCAGCATTCCGATTTTTCCGGAAAGGGCGCTGATGATATTTTGTGGGGCATCTACAGCGACACTGATGATGGAGACATCCTTTTCGCGATAAGGAATTCCCATCCGGCCGATGATATAATTCCCATATTCCGTAAGAATGTCATTAAGTTGACTGATAAAAGATTTATCTTCTACTACAATTCCAATCAGCGCAATCCGTGTTTGGGTGTGATTCTCCATAAATACATTCCTCCTGTAAGGACCTTATATTCTGACAAAAAGAAAACCTGCACCGGGCGGCACAGGTATCAGAAAAAAGAGGGAAATGCAGTCCCCCATTGGTTCAGTAAGCGTGTGTGCCTTTTTGCGCAGAGCGAATCTTTGCAATCAGAACATATGATGCTGTAATATTTAGTTATTGTAATTTTATCTATAGAAAGAAACCAGTATGTTTCATAGTTTTAACAGTATATCACGATAAAGAAAAAGCCGCAATATCCAGGTGAAAATTCCTGTTAGATAAATGAGATTCAGATGCTGTTCTTGACAGTCGGACCGGGGTGTGATAAGTTGGAAATAATAAAATAGAAGTCAGTTTCACAACAAAAAGTGATGAGAATATGTCAGGAATTCAGAAGGAATTACATTGAGAATAAATAAAGGAGGAGTAAATTACGATGAAGTTAGGTTTTATTGGAACAGGGAATATGGCAGGTGCCATTATGGGGGGAATTATCAAAAGAGGACTGATTAGGCCGGAAGAAATTATTGGTTCAGATATTCAGGAACAGGGAAGAGAAAAAGTAAAATCCCTCTATGGTATTCAGGTGACGGCAGATAATAAAGAAGCTGCGAAGGCAGAGGTCGTGATTCTTTCTGTGAAACCGCAGTATTATGCGGAAGCGATTGCTGAGATTAAAGATGTAATCAAAGAAAATCAGCTTATCATTTCAATTGCACCGGGAAAAACGCTCGCATGGCTGGAAGAGCAGTTTGGCAAACCGGTGAAAATTATCCGTACTATGCCGAATACTCCGGCTATGGTGGGAGAGGGTATGACCGCGGCATGTGCGAATGCACAGGTGGCAAAAGAAGATTTGGACTATGCAGTCAGTATTCTGGAATCTTTTGGAGAAGTAGAAGTTGTATCAGAACATCTGATGGATGCGGTTGTGTCTGTAAGTGGAAGCTCGCCTGCATATGTATTTATGATGATTGAAGCTATGGCAGATGCGGCAGTAGCTGACGGAATGCCAAGAACTCAGGCGTACAAATTTGCTGCACAGGCGGTGATGGGAAGTGCGAAGATGGTTATGGAAACAGGAAAACATCCTGGAGAGCTGAAAGATATGGTATGTTCTCCGGCGGGAACAACAATTGAAGCAGTCCGCGTTTTAGAGGAGAGAGGATTCAGAAGTGCGATTATCGAAGCGATGAAAGCATGTGCAGAAATATCTAGAAATATGTAGATGAATTTTAAAAGATTCCACGGTTATAGAAGGCAGCAGTGCGTATTTGTAACCGGGGAATCTTTTTGTAAAATTGCAAAGAGTTGTTTTAAACAGGAGGATAAAGATGGAGATACAGGGGATTCAGAAGATGACACTTTTAGATTATCCGGCAAAGGTAGCATGTACGATTTTTACGGCGGGGTGTAATTTCAGATGTCCTTTTTGCCATAATGCATCGCTTGTGACGCATGTGGATGCGAAGAATAATATACCGGAAGATGAAATTTTTGCATTTCTGAAGAAACGCCAGGGAATTCTGGATGGTGTGTGTGTGACTGGCGGAGAGCCCCTTTTGCAGCCAGATATCGAAGAGTTTATCCGTAAAGTTAAAGAACTAGGATTTTCTGTTAAACTAGATACGAACGGAAGTAATGTGCGGATGCTGCGCCGTCTTGTTGAACAAAGACTTATAGATTATGTGGCAATGGATATTAAGAATGCACCGGACAAATATGGAATGACAATCGGAATTGAAGAGTATGATATGGCCAATATTTTTGAAAGTGTGGAGTTATTGATGTCGGGAATAATTCCTTATGAATTTAGGACAACTGTGGTGCGTCAATTTCATACACGAGGGGATTTTGCGGCAATCGGCAGGTGGATTAAGGGAGCAGAGCGGTATTACCTTCAGAGCTTTGTGGATTCCGGGGATTTAATCCGTCCCGGATTGAAGGGGTATACGAAAGAAATTATGGTTCAGGCACTTGAGATTGTAAGGCGCAATATTCCGAATGCAGAGTTAAGGGGAATAGATTAAAAAAAGATACCAATATCTAGTGTGAAAGTTTTGTATTTGCAACTAGATATTGGTGTTTTGAGTTGACAGTAACAAATACGAATGATAGAATAAGTGCAGTGTCTGATATTAGAAATAAGTTGGACTTTCTCTATCAAATGATATGAGAAGTATGCAAATAGCAGCAGAAAGGAGCGCCGTGACATGTATCAGGTTACTAAAAGGGATGGAAAAATCGCAGATTTTACTCTTGGAAAGATAAGTGAAGCCATCAAAAAAGCATTTGAGGCTCAGGAGAAACAGTACAATCAAGATATTATTGATTTGTTGGCATTGAAAGTGACGGCAGATTTTGAACCAAAGATAAAGGAGAATATGGTTGCAGTGGAAGATATCCAGGACAGTGTAGAATCGGTATTGATTAAAGCCGGATATGCGGATGTTGCAAAAGGCTATATTCTATACCGGAAACAGAGAGAAAAGATTCGGAATCTAAACTCCACTTTGCTGGATTATAAAGAAATCGTGGACAGTTATGTAAAAGTCACAGATTGGCGTGTGAAAGAGAATTCAACGGTGACTTATTCAGTTGGAGGATTGATTCTGAGTAATTCCGGGGCAATCACAGCAAATTACTGGTTGTCAGAGATTTATGATGATGAGATTTGTAAAGCGCATAAGAATGCGGATCTTCATATTCATGACCTGTCCATGCTGACCGGATATTGTGCCGGATGGTCTTTGAAGCAGCTGATACAGGAAGGATTGGGCGGAGTGACCGGAAGGATTACATCTGCTCCCGCAAAACATTTGAGTGTGTTGTGTAATCAGATGGTCAATTTCCTTGGAATTATGCAGAATGAATGGGCTGGAGCACAGGCATTTTCTTCTTTTGACACATATCTTGCACCGTTCGTGAAGACGGATCACTTAACATATCCGGAAGTAAAGAAGTGTATAGAATCCTTTATTTTCGGTGTGAATATTCCTTCCAGATGGGGAACACAAGCACCGTTTTCCAATATTACACTGGATTGGACAGTCCCGGATGATTTGGCAAATCTTCCGGCAATTGTTGGAGGGAAAGAGCAGGATTTCACATATGGCGACTGTAAAAAAGAGATGGATATGGTGAACCGTGCGTTTATCGAGACAATGATTGAAGGTGATGCACAGGGAAGGGGATTCCAGTATCCGATTCCTACTTACTCTATTACGAAGGACTTTGACTGGTCAGATACAGAGAATAACCGACTGCTGTTTGAAATGACTGCAAAGTACGGAACACCGTATTTTTCTAATTATATCAACAGTGATATGCAGCCGAGTGATGTCAGAAGTATGTGTTGTCGTCTTCGTCTGGACCTTCGGGAACTGCGCAAAAAATCGGGCGGTTTCTTCGGAAGCGGTGAAAGCACAGGTTCTGTGGGCGTTGTGACGATTAATATGCCGAGGATTGCATATTTGTCTGAAAATGAGGAAGAATTTTATCAGAGACTGGACAAGCTGATGGATATCTCTGCTCGGTCTCTTCATGTAAAACGTACAGTTATTTCTAAATTGCTGGAAGAAGGTTTATACCCGTACACGAAGAGATATCTTGGCAATTTTGACAATCATTTTTCAACAATCGGGCTGATTGGAATGAATGAAGCTGGTTTGAATGCAAAATGGATACGCAAAGATTTGACTCATCCGGAGACACAGCAGTTTACAAAAGATGTGTTAAACCACATGAGAGAGCGTTTGTCAGATTATCAGGAAATGTATGGAGATCTCTATAATCTGGAGGCTACTCCGGCGGAGTCCACGACATACCGATTGGCAAAACATGATGTAGAGCAGTTTCCAGATATTATTACGGCATCCGAAGAGGGAGGAACGCCATACTATACAAATAGCTCTCATCTTCCGGTCGGATATACTGAGGATGTATTCGAAGCACTGGATATTCAGGATGAGCTTCAGACACTGTATACATCAGGAACAGTATTCCATACATTTCTCGGTGAGAAATTGCCGGATTGGAAAGCAGCAGCATCTCTTGTCAGAAAGATTGCAGAGAATTATAAACTGCCATATTATACGATGTCCCCGACTTATTCCATTTGTAAGGCTCATGGTTATATTTCAGGTGAACATTATAAATGTCCTGTTTGTGATGAAGAAACAGAGGTTTACAGCAGAATTACCGGCTATTATCGTCCGGTGAAAAACTGGAATGACGGTAAGACACAGGAATTTAAAGAGAGAAAAGTATATGATATTACTAATTCTCATCTGAAAATCAGAAGTCAGGACCCGGCAGATGTATTTGCGGGTAAGGGGGAAGGTTTGTCGGAAGGTATGGAAAAAGAACAAGAAACACCGGAAGCAAAAGTACTTTTGTTTACAACAAAAACTTGTCCAAATTGTAAAGCGGCGGCAGACTCTTTAGAAAAGGCGAATATTCCGCATGGAGTGATTGATGCCGAAGAAAATGAAGAACTGGTAAGAAAATATGGCGTGATGCAGGCACCAACACTGATAGTAATTGAAAAAGACGGTATAAAGAAGATAGTGAATGCATCCAATATTAAAGCATTTGCAGAAGAACAGTAGATTCACAACATGTATAGTATCAGAAAAACAGAACAAAACAGGAAATATATAGATAGCGGAGGTACCAGGTATGTATGATATCGGAATTATTGGAGGCGGAACTGCAGGATTAACGGCTGCAATATATGGGCAGAGGGCAGGAAAACGCACTTTAATTATAGAGGGACTAAATTTTGGCGGTCAAATTGTGAACTCACCTAAGGTAGAAAATTATCCAGGGATTGAAAGTATCAGTGGAAGCCAGTATTCTATGAATTTATTAAACCAGGCATTAAAACTGGGATCTGAAACCGCTTCTGAGAAAGTAAAAGGAATTCGGGAAGAAGACGGAATTAAAATTATTGTAACAGAAGAAAAGGAGTATCCATGTAAGACGATTATTATTGCCACAGGAGTGTCTCATCGTCACCTTGGAATTGAGAAGGAGGAGAAACTGGCCGGCTCAGGCGTGTCCTATTGTGCGACCTGTGACGGTGCATTCTTTAAAGGAAGAGATGTTGCAGTAATTGGTGGTGGAAATACAGCACTTCAGGATGCAGAATTTTTGTCAAATTACTGTAATAAAGTTTATGTTGTACACCGCAGAGATGAATTCCGCGGAGAGAGTAGTTTGGTAGATGTACTGAAAGAAAAAGAAAATGTAGAATTTGTCCTGAGTGCAACTGTGAAAGATATTGTTGGAGAATTTATGGTAGAAGGATTAGTTCTCAATAATAAGAAGACAGGAGAAGATTTTCAGATTCCGGTATCAGGAGTATTTGTGGCAATCGGGCAGATTCCTCAGAATGAAATCTTCGATGATGTAGTCAGATTAGATGAAAGTGGCTTTATTCTTGCTTCAGAAGATTGTATGACATCCCGTCCGGGTATTTTTGCAGCAGGTGACTGCCGTACAAAAGAGGTACGTCAGTTGACAACAGCGGCAGCAGACGGGGCAGTTGCCGCATTGGCTGCATGTAAATATCTGGCTGCGAGATAAGCATTCAGACCGACAATTCAGGTGTCTTGGATATTGGAATTAAGACGCAAGGGGCTGTCGGTAAATAGATAGTATTAATCGGGGGCAGACGTGACTCGCATGAGTCACGTCTGCCCCCGAAATTTATCCTTAAAAAAAGAAAAAGATGGCTAACGACAACCACCTTTCTCTCCGTTCCATGTTATAATGGAACTAT
>CASERA010000164.1 GCA_949290175.1 uncultured Ruminococcus sp. | reverse complement strand
TCTCCATCCTTTGACCCTTCCAGAATCCAGCGTGTCACGTGATCCTTCTCTTCAATATATCTGGGCTGTGTCTGCGTCCCCTTAATCTCTCCCGGAACCGGAACATCAATCTTATCATCCGCAAAATTTATCTGAACGGCATGTACCTCAGAACAGCTTCCCAAGTCCAGTTCGATCCACTCTCCCGGTTTTTCAGAAGCCGCACGCCACCAAGTACACACGTTTTCATCCACGGCATTTTCCGCTCCTTTTCCTTCTTCATAAGAAGATGCCCTTACTTTTTTCCCATAACTTAAAAGAAACCATTTTGGATTCTTCCAGGGATCTTCTTCCATTTCTTCCACACATACAGGCCAGTCACCATAACGTTGATTACAGTACAGCTCTCCCTTTTCATCAAGACCTGCCGGCCAGATTCCCACCCGGCGCTCAAACTGCTGGTTGACGCTGATTCTCATAGTAGCTGTATGCCACAAATTGCCCTGCATATCCCGCATAGTAGAACCGTGCCCTGCACCAGGAAGAAATCCGCCCGGTTTGTAAGAATATGGATTATTCTGTGCCAGAGTAAACGGGCCCAGCGGACTGTCTGATACATAGACGCCGTCCGCATAAATATTGTACTGGGTTCCCGGACAGGCATACTGCAGGTAATACTTTCCATTAAATTTATCCATCCAAGCCCCCTCTATATAAGGTTTCTGGCTTACCATTCCCTTCACAAGAGGCACAAGATCCTTCGGGAACTGCTCTTCTGTGGTATTCTGTGCTTTTAAAAATCCCTGAAAACGAACTTCAATTTCTTCATCTGAGAGAGGCCACTGGCTATGGTCTTCTCCTACACGCTCATACCCTTTTGTCAATGCATCTCCCTCAATCATCACTTTTCTCTCTCCAATAGGCTGCATCGTCTCGGGATTCAGCTCTACTCCCCATAACGGTGTCATATTGGAGCATCCCCAATAAAAATAAAATCTCCCGTCATCGTCCACAAACAGATTTGGATCCCAAAAATCAAACGTTCCCGGAATCTCTTCATAAGGTCCATTTATAATATCTTTGGTCCGATAAAAATTACAAATCTCTCTTCGCTTCGATGCGCTAAAATACACATATTCTCCACACACACGAACATCAGGAGCATAGTCATATAACGGCAGATTTTCCGGCAGCCTGTGATTTTCCCAGTTAATTAAATCATCTGATACCCATACGCCCAGCGTCATAGATGCAAAGATATAATATCTCCCACGAAAACAAATCATGGATGGGTCAGCAGCTTCTCTCGCTATCTTAAGTTCATTTTCTCTCGGGTCTTTATTAAACTGATACCGGTAATCGATATTGACGGGATTGCAATAATATTTCATCTTATTTCATACCTCCAATCATGTTTTTCTATGTATGGTGCCCACTACTTTTTATATCTGCCTTCCACAAAACCACCACTACACATATTTATTCATAAACTCTGCGCTAAGCTGGAAGGACTTCACTGGTGATTTATCAATCCAGTTTTTATGGCTTTCCAGAACAACTGCATCCACTCCATTGTCCTTTGCAACCTTTACCATTTCTGTGAGATTCATATTGCCATACCCAAGCTCCATACTGTCTGATTTTAAGATTTGTCCCGCCGGTCCGCTCACACGAGTTCCTCTGTCATTGATATGATACAGTTTCATTCTGCTGCCCAGACGCCGCATAAGAGCAAGCGTATCCACACCTGCTTCTGTTGCCCAATAAGAATCAAATTCAAAATTAACATATTCCGAATCGGTCTTTTCCATCAAGAGATCATATGCCGTTACCCCTGGCTCCACTTTCCGGAATTCACAATTATGATTGTGATACAGAAGGGAGATTCCCCCTTCCTTCATCAACCTGCCGGCACGATTCAATTTTTCTGCCAAGTCAAGAACAGCCGGCTTATCAGAATAGTCAAACCGATGCATTCCAGTAATAACCACATAATTTGTATTAAAACTTTTTGCCTCCGCAATGATTTCATCCGGGACGCGCAAAATACTTCCCAAATCTTCGTGCACGCTTACTACCTTAATCCCTGTCTCTTGTACCAATTTTCTCCAATCCAATCTGGCAGTCTTTCCAATAGGCATCCCTGCAAGAGTCGTCAACACCCGAACAATTGGCGGCATCTTTTTTATCATGAATCCATTCAGCTCAATTCCTTCATATCCCGCTTCCTTCATCAGTCGAAGAGTTTCTTTTGCTTTCTCTTCCGTCCCCATAACTGTCCCGAGCTGTATCATCTGTATTGCTTTTACTGGCATTTGTCTTCCTCCGGTTTCTTAATCTGCTGCAGCACAGCATTCAGCTCCTTCACCTGCTCCGGCTTAATTGCATCTCCTGCCTGATTCATCAAACTTTCAAGTGTAAGTCTTCCCATCATTCTCTGAAGGTTAGGATTATCCTTTACACTCTCTGCTACATCACCACGACTATTTGCTGCACTTTCCATCATTTTACCTATGATTGCTTTTGTTTCAGGATTTCTCATCAATTCCCCATAGGTATCTTTAATAGAGAAATATCCCTCTTTAAAATCATCTTTCTCAAACCAGTTGACAACGCCTCCTTTCTGGATAAACTGATATGCAGGATTTGGCTCTTGTACCTTGCGGATTCGAATTTCATCTTTGCATTCTGCATCATTTTCTCCCAATCCTGCTTTAGCCTGTATCTGATGCTCTCCTTTAAGAGAAACCATAAAGCGGAAGCAGTGCTTTCCTTCCTTCTTTTCAAACAAGCTGCCATCCACATAAAGACTTACCTCCGGCTGATTGCTGTACACCTTTACTTCCGTAGTTTCCTCTGCACGATCTACATATCTGCGTCCGCAGATATGTACAAAGGGTTCATTACTCCAGTGAGCTTTATACAGGTAGAAGGCATCCTTCTTCAGTTTCCTATCCATAGTTACAAGCCCTTTCTGATTCACACCATGCTTTCCGCCTTCATCTCTTCCGTCAGCTGCAAAATCAAACATGTTCCACACATGCGTCGCCCACAGATACGGACGTTTCTCAATCATATCCAGGATGTGCTCATGATATACCGTCTGATAAGATTCGGTGTAATCTCCCTGCATCGGATTGGGTGAATGGAATGCAGGGTTTGCATCTGCTCCATATTCAGAAAATCCAATACAGCGGTCGGGATATTTTGTATGATACTCGTCAAAGAAACTGTCGTTTTGATCCAAGTCGCCCAGATACCAGCCAAAGTACAGATTATAACTTCCGATATCCGGTATTGTCAGGATCTCACTGTCCGTCTCAAGCATAAACACATTTGCCATTGTGGTTGGACGGGTATGATCAAGCTCATGACACAAATCGTTTAAAAGTCTGTGGTTTTCCAATATATCATCTGTCACACCCCCGGCTGCTGTAATCTCATTGGATAATCCCCAACAGATAATACACGGATGGTTATAATTCTGTACAACCAGTTCTTTCATCTGACTAAGGGTATTCTCTCGTCCATTTTTCATGTGAAGAGTAATGTAGGGAATCTCTGCCCAGACAACCATCCCGGCCTCATCACAAAGATCATAAAAATACTGGGAATGTTGATAGTGAGCCAGTCGGATGGTATTTGCTCCAATTTCCATAATCAGCTTCAAATCCTCCCTGTGCATCTCGAAAGTCAGTGCATTTCCCACTCCCGCACGGTCCTGATGACGGGACACTCCTCTTAAAGGATAGGATTTGCCATTGAGGAAAAATCCCTCCTGAGAGTCAAATCTCATGGTACGGCATCCAAAACGTGTGCTAATCTCATCTTGCTCCTGCCCTTCTGTATAAAGACTTGCGGTAACTGTGTACAAATAAGGATCTTTACATCCATTCCAGAGATGCGCATTCTCTAGTTCGAATTCTACCTTCGCATATCCATCTTTTGCAAAGGCTTCCTTTTTTTCTCCATCCAGCTCAAATTCCACCCTGCATTCCTTCCTGTCAGATGTTCCTTCCATCCAGGTCTCCACCGTAACTTTCGCCCGGTTTCCTTCTGACTCTCCTTCCTGAGCCAGAGTAACTTCCGGTGTTACACGGATTCCCGTTCCCCCTTCATACCCCAGTGCAAAATGAGCCTTTGGAACAATTATGAGATTTACATTTCGATACAGACCACCATAGAAGGTAAAATCTGCTTTTTGTGGATAGACACGGTCATTATCCGAATTGTCCACAGCAACTGCCAGAACATTTTTCTCTTTCATATGCTCCGTCAGATTTACGCGAAATGTAGAGTACCCGCCTTCATGATGATCTAAATGCCCGCCATTCAGATAAACGTCCGCTGACATGGCAGCTCCTTCAAACTCCAGCCATACCTCTTTTTTATCAGCAAAATTATCCATTCCAATTTCTTTGCTGATTTCATCCATATGAAACTCTCTTGTGTACCAGCATGTTCCCCGGTAATAATCATTTCCGCCGTCCTGTCCATCCACAGCATTCCATGTATGAGGAAGTGTAACAGCCTCACCCTGTCTTTCATATGCATCGGCAGCATTTGCAGCCGTTTTCACAAATTTCCATTCTGTATCGAATAATAATTTTTTTCTCATCTTGTTTATCCTCTCTTATTTTCCTGCCAAGCTTCCGAGAACTTTCAGGCTTTCCTTCGGATGCCTTTCCTGCGTCGTTCTGTCTACGGCAATCAACCCAAATGTCATGGAATATCCTTTCTGCCACTCAAAGTTATCCATCAGGGACCAGTACATATATCCTTTCAACGGTATGCCGTCTGAAATGCAATCCTGAAGTCCTTTTGCAGCTTCTCTGATAAATTCGCAGCGTCTTCCATCATCGCTTGTTGCGACTCCATTTTCTGTCACAATCATTTCCCCTTTGAACTTCTCTGCTGCCTTACGAACTACATGAACAATCGCCATAGGATAATCCACATATCCCATTTGGGTACGCTGTAAATTCTTGGGCGGCTGTGCTACACCGTTCTCATCAAAATATTTTCTTGTATAGCATTGTACCCCAAGATAATCATCATTCTGAATATAAGGAAGATAATGTAAAAATTCATCATCCCATTCTTTCTCGGCAAAAGCCTCCCCGCCCGGGAGCACTGTCATATCATGTAAAGAAAGCGTAAGCCCTATTTTCAAATGAGGACAGACTGCTTTCATCGCATTTCTCGCTGCTTCGTGGGCCTTCATTACCAAGAGGTCCCCCTCTGGCGTACACTGTGATACAAAAGTATGTACATCTGCCGGATTCTGAAGTCCGAAAGCCTGTGCACTTTCCATCATGCCTAACATCATATTTTCTTTGTTTAGGTTGATTCCTACCTGCACATCGCTTTCTTTTGCCTCTGTCTCCTTATGCTGCTGTCCTGCCATGCGCTTCATCATATCCTTCATCAGTGAAGCAAGCTGAAGCCGCATATTTGCTTCATTAATCGTACAAACATATTCCATTCTGCTGCCCAGTTCTTCTATAATACGTTTGCAGTACGACGCAAAAAGTCCAACCACCTCCGGGTTTTCCCATCCGCCTCTGGAAATCAGCCATTTCGGAGACGAAAAATGCATCATTGTGACAATCGGTTTGATTCCATTCTCATGACAACAATCCAGCACTTTTTTGTAATGCTCCACTTCATTCTCATCCCATGCATCCGGCTCCGGCTGAATTCTGGACCACTCGATAGAGAACCGATAACTGTTAAGCCCCGCCTCTGCCATCAGTCTGATATCCTCCTCATACCTGTTATAATGATCTACCGCATCCAAAGATGGCTCATTAAACATGGTATGAGGCACCTGTTCCTGTACCCAGTAATCATTATGAATATTATTTCCTTCTACCTGATGTGCCGCAGTCGCAGCTCCAAGCATAAAATCTTTTTCAAATGTTTTCATCCCGCTTTTTCTCTCCTATTCTGGAATTCTTTATTCAGTAACTTAATTTTATTATATCCGGCTGTCTACAAATTTGTTGTCTTTAATTCGTGTTTTTGTTTATTTTTTCGTGTCTGTTGTTTTTTATATTTAATATTTTAACATTTTCACAACTTTTTTAATGTTATCTTCCCTTCAGTATTCCATTATATAAAAGATTACTCTATAATAATTTTACCAGGTATTATTAAATATAGATAAAAATACTAAGCTGAATAGGGGGATTTTTCATGCATATAAAACAGGATGTAGATATCTTAAAATTTCTAATCGAAATCAAACGATGCCGGTCAGAAGTATTTTTTGAAACACCGGATGGCGACAGACTCGCCCTAAAGTCCGCACTAAGCCAGTATATTTTCTGTATCGCCGTAAATGACCCGGAACTGCTTTCCGAAGGTACACTCTGGTTTGAAGATGATTCTGACAAAATAATTTTACAGCCCTATCTGGAGGAACCATAATGACAATTAACAAACGACTTTCCTTTTTGCAGGAGCTAATCTGCTGTAATTATAATATTTATCTACAGAGTTACACACCGGAATTAGAACTTATCTACACCAACTGTCCGGATGAAATAGCTGCCGGCGAGACTGTGTCTCTTGCCGATTATACTGATACTCTGCTGAAATATGTCCACGATGGAGGGCATTATCCTTTTATTCTGGATACGCTGCCCGGACTTCTCTTTATCGCGGGATTTGAATATAAAGAAGCAGCCCTGTATCGAATTCATATTTTAGGTCCGGCATTTACGGGAAAAAATTCTCATCTTCTGTTAAAAAAAGAACTTGATCAACGCGAGCTGTCCGTTCGACTGCGTTCTGCCTTATTTCATCAGTTTGAACAGATTCCCATTATACCGACTACACAACTTTTTCAATATGCAGTAATGTTCCACTACTGCATCACCGGAGAACGTATTACTACTGGAGAAATACAGTTTTCTCTGGAAAACAATTCTGCCAAGCGGGATGAACTTCAACTTATTTCTGAAGAACACAGGGGCATATGGATTGCTGAACAAGCCCTCCTTCAAATGTTCAAAGACGGAAATCCCGACTATAAAAAAGCACTGGAGAAATCCAGCTCTTTAAGCAATGGAATTAAATTTGATGTAGGGGATTCCATACGGCAACAAAAAAACAGTGTACTTGTTCTTCTTACTCTATGCTCACGTGCTTCCATCGAAGGTGGTCTGAATCCATCTATTTCTTATACACTGAATGACTACTATGCCGGCATGATTGAAGACTGCAAGACTACATCTGCTCTTACCAACCTTACCCGTACCATGCTGGATGACTATGTACAACGAGTACAGCAGTCAAAAACAAAGAACGGTATTTCACCACAGATTCAGTCTGTCTGTGACTATATTTCCATGCATCCGAAAGAAAAATTCAGCATAGCAGAGTTTGCAAGCCGTGTCGGCTACACTGAATACTACTTTTCTCATAAGTTCAGAAAAGAATTTGGAGTTAGCATTGCAGACTATATCCGCAAAGTAAAGATTGAGCACGCGAAACTTCTGCTCTGCGGAACTCATATGAATATCCAAGAGATTAGCGACGAACTTGCCTTTGGATCGCGCAGTTACTTCTCTTCTTCGTTTCAAAAAGAAACGGGTCTATCTCCCAGTGAATACCGATCTAAAAACTTAAAAATTTAAAAAACATAAAAGATAAAATTTTCGTGAATATGTCTAATTTTTCCAATATGCCAGGGATATAAAACGAAATTTTTAACAGTATCACAAAATATCGAATGCTATATGTATGTGATTTTGTTATACTTTCAGACATGAATTATAGTAATCAAAGAATAAATTACACAAGAAAAGGGAGAATTATTTATGTCTGAGAAGAGGAACTTAACACAAAGTGAAATTGACGGTGTAGAATACCGTCGAGCAAAACTATGGCAGATTATCCTTTATTCCTGTAATGCACTAGTCGGTATGAGCGTTTATATGTTGATTGGACTGGCAAGTTACAGTGCAAGTATCGGATATGGAATCACAACTGCTGTCGTAGGTATTATTTTAACTGCAACACGCATTTTTGACGGAATCACTGACCCGATGGTAGCATTTTTGTATGATAGGGTAAACACACGCTTCGGAAAACTTCGTATCCTGCTTATCACAGGGTTTTGTATTGAGGCAGTTGCACTGCTTGCAATATATGATTTTGCTTCTAGTAAGGGATTCGGAGTGGTTACATTTACACTTCTCTATGTTATCTATGTTATTGGTTATACCATCAACAACGTGACTGCGCAGACCCTTCCGGCTATTATGACCAATGACCCGAAGCAAAGACCAACCATCGGCGTCTGGACAACAGCATTGAACTATATGATTCCTATGCTGCTGACGATTGTTCTGAATGTTATTATGCTTCCTATGTTTGGAGGTACTTATAACCAGACTTTTCTTTCCGCTGCATGTCGGGTATGCATAGGGTTAGGTCTGATTGGTACGATTCTGGTCTGCATTGGAATTTCTGAATTTGATAAACCCGAGTATTTTTCCGGGACTTCAGAGAAGAAAGAATCCCTAAAGTTCAGAGATATGGTTGATGTTCTCAAAGGTAACCGTCCGCTTCAGTGCTACATTATATCAGCCGCTTCTGAGAAACTGGCACAGCAGGCGTCTTCTCAATCAATTGTTGTAACGATGCTGTCAGGTATTATTATTGGAAACATGGGACTTGCCACCACGTTAAGTGTAATAGGCATGCTTCCATCTATCCTATTTGCTGTTGTAGGAGCAAGATATGCCGGAAAATTCGGCAGTCAGAAGGCAATTACTTCCTGGTCATGGATAAGCATAATCATTTCAGGCGTAATGTTTGTTTTCTTTGTCATCATTGAACCGTCCAAAATCGCTATAATGATGAGTCCGGCAATGATTCTGTATGTTGTGTTTTCACTGGCTTTGAATGGATCCAAAATGTGCGTCACAACAGCAACATCCTCCTTCATGGCCGACATCATCGACTATGAACTGGATAGAAGCGGACGTTATGTTCCTGCAGTTGTTACCGGTGTATATGGTCTGATTGACAAGTTTGTGTCCTCTTTTGGTGCTTTGATCGCCACATCTTCTGTCGCTCTGATTGGATATACATCCACTATGCCTCAGCCGGGCGATGCCTGTACATCCGGAATATTCTGGGTAACAATGGCAATCTACTTGGGTATGCCGGTCCTCGGATGGATTTGTACACTGATTGCAATGCACTTCTGTCATCTGGACAAAGCCACAATGGTGCAAGTTCAGAAAAATATTGCAGCGAAAAAAGCGGCCTTACAGAAGACAAAATAACTATATTTTTTATATCAGCCGGCTACTTTCAAAGCAGTCGGCTAAAATAATATATGGAGGAGAAAAACATGGAATTATTACAGCATTTTATTACAACACAACGGGCATTTAAGGAAGGTACAGTAGAGGTATTCCAGCAAAACATACCGACTCTGCCTATAAAGAAAGCAATCCTGTCAATCACAGCACTGGGAATGTATGAGGCAGAGATTAACGGAGAAAAGGTCGGCGAGCAAATGTTCGCACCTGGTTACACATATTATTATCATGATTTACGTTACCAGAACTATGATGTCACAGAATTTCTACATGGAGAAGATACTCTGCGTGTCTATCTGGGACAAGGATGGTATTGTGGAAGATTTACCTGTGACAACAAAACTCAGATCTATGGGAAACAGCCGGCAGTTTCCTGGATGCTTGAACTGGAACTAACAGATGGAAGCAGGAAATATTTTGCCTCCGATGATTCTTCTGTGCAGGCAGTTCAGAGCCCTTATGGCTATGCCGGTATATACGATGGAGAAATCTACTATGCTGACGGTGCAGAACACTGCAGTCCAGACGAGATATTACAACCACTCCCTTATGATGGTCCTCTTCCAAAACAATGTGAACGAACAATGCTCCAAGTAAAATGTTATGAAGAAATGCCTGTGCAGAAGATAACGAAAAACGGCGATGTGACAATTTTGGATTTTGGACAAAACTTCGCGGGAATCGTGGAAATCGATCCAACAAAAATGTCAGGGACAGTCCTCAAGCTGCGTCACGGTGAGATTCTGAATCAAGATGGCAGCCTGTATACCAAGAACCTGCGCAAGGCAAAAGCGGAGATTATCTATCATAAAGGAAGGGAAACCAAAAAATACCGCCCTCGTTTTACTTATATGGGCTTCCGATATGTGGAAGTATCTGGCACGGAATACGTTCCGGGTATGCTCACAGCGTATGTTATTCACAGTGAGATGGAGCGAACCGGATATTTCAGCTGCGAAAACAAACTGGTGGATCGGCTGTATCAAAATCAGCTCTGGGGTCAGAAATCCAACTATGTAGAAGTGGCAACAGATTGCCCACAGAGAGATGAGCGTATGGGATATTCCGGCGACGGTCACGTATATGCACTGACAGGTTCTTATAATTATGATACTGAGAAATTCTGGGATAAATTCTTGCAGGATGTTCGCAATAGCCAAAAAGACAACAGCGAGGGATATGTAGGACCAATCATTCCAGCAGAAGGTCCGTCCGGAGTTGGTTTTATCACTATGCTGGGCTGGGGAAATGCCGTAACAATTATTCCAGAAATGCTGTACTGGCAGTATGGAACAGATCAATATTTGAAGACTCAATATGAAAGCATGAAATCCCACGTCGAGTGCGAAATCCGTCACATGGGCGGACCTCAGGGCAAAGAGAATCTATGGCTTGCACCAAATCTGGGAGACTGGCTGAGTCCGGGCAAAGATATTGCATTTATGGCTCAGCATAACGGTCCGGTATCCAATGCATTTATTATCAATGACCTGCGGATTATGACATGGACAGCAGAGTACTTGGGGAATACAAAAGATGCGGCACGTTATTGTGCTCAATTGGAAAAAACACGTACAGCATACTGTGATGCCTTTGTCAATGAAGACGGCAGTATGAAAGACGATTATCAGGGAGCTTATATTATGGCACTGCGTTTCGTAATTCCAAAGGGAGAAGAACTATGGAACAAGATGTATGCAAAACTTCTGGAGAAACTCCGTACCGAGGGAATGCAGACCGGTTTCTTTTCTACGGAACATCTTTTACCACTCCTGGCAGATAACGGACAGATAGAGTTTGCATATGATCTTCTGCTTCAGGAGAATTGCCCGGGATGGATGTATCAAGTACTCAAGGGAGCTACTACGATATGGGAGCGCTGGGATGCCATCATGCCGGATGGAACAGTGAATGAATCTGATCAGAACGGCGATAATATGGTCTCATTTAACCATTACGCATTTGGAAGCGTAGGAGAATTCTATTACAGATATATCCTGGGAATTCAGCCGCTTGAACCAGCCTATACAAAAGTACGTATCGCACCTCATCCGGATAAACGACTCGGCAGAGTCAACGGCAGCTTCCAGACACGCCACGGAAAAATTTCTGTTTCTTGGGAACAGAAAGGCGAGCAGATAGAACTACATGTAGAGACACCGACAGAAACAGAACTGGTTTTACCGGATAATACTATAAATCAGATAGAAAAGGGAAGCTACGTGTTTCATATTTAAGAGAGAATCCGATTCTTGAGAGGCTATCCTGAAAAACAGGGAGTAGAATTGCATACCCAGGCATTTCTACTCTTCCTGCAAAAGGATGCCTGGAGAAAAATTATAAGTTAAGCCGAAAGCCGTACAGCCAGAATCCCACTGTCATCGGGCTTAGTTTCATAGATATCTCTGTTTTTTACCATACTTCTTTTTCTCTGTAATATTTTCTATATTGAGCAGGAGTCATTCCTATATATTTATAAAATATCTTGATAAAATAACTCTGTGTAGAAAAATGTAGGTATTCACTGATCTCTGATGTAGTATACCTGGAATAGATCAGCATATGCCTTGCAGCTTCTACCCGCTCTTTCTGTATATAATCTACAAATGAAATCCCAGTCTCTTTCCGAAAGACTCTCGAGAGATGGCATGCACTCATCCCAATCTCCTCTGCTATATCTTTCAGCGTGATTTTCTCATGCAGATGAATGTGAATATAATGAATGGCATTTTCTATCGAAGTACTATAATGCCTTTTGCCTTTTTCTGCAACTGCATAAGTAAATTCTTTCATGGCGCGCCGATACAGTTGATCCACCTCCCGAATCGCTGTACAGTTCTCTCCATTCTGAATATAACTGTCGCTCATTGCGAACGCTGTCTCTTCCGGCAATCCCCCGTCGATAGCCGCTCTTGTAAATAATGTAATAGACGAAATCAGCATATTTTTAGCGTTCCTCAGCTCATTTCTGGAAAGAATCCCGCTGGTTCCATCCGGCGGAATATTCATTACGCTCTCAATCTTATCGATACGTCCTTCCATAATCACCCGGTGCCTCTCTTTCTCATGGGCATAAGACATATGGGGCTGAACGGTCTCTCTCCTGCAAAACAGCTGGTATTCTCTCAATATTTCCACTGCATTTTTCTGATTATCCATTTCTTTCCCTTTCCCTTTAGAATATAACAATATTTTACTATATTTCACAAAACTTTACTATATATAATTCTTTGGAAGTGCTAAAGTAGATTGTAGAAAGGATATTCAGTATCAAATCAGAAAGGATGTTATAGGATGAAACGAAATCTCAAAGAACTCATAAGCAATATGACACTAGAAGAAAAAGCTGGAATGTGTTCCGGTCTGGATTTCTGGCATCTGAAATCTGTGGAGCGGCTGGGGATTCCCAGTGTTATGGTCAGCGACGGACCTCACGGACTTAGAAAACAGGATGATGCCGCAGATCATCTTGGAATTAACAACAGTATCAAAGCTGTATGCTTTCCGCCTGCGTGTCTGAACGCCTGCTCTTTTGACCGAAATCTGTTAAAGGAATTTGGTTCTGCCATCGGACGGGAAGCCCAGGCCACCGACGTTTCCGTTGTTCTCGGTCCGGCAGTGAATATTAAGCGTTCTCCGCTGTGCGGCCGTAATTTTGAATATTATTCCGAGGATCCTTATCTTACAGGAGAATCTGCCGCTGCATTTATTAACGGAGTACAATCCCACCATGTAGGGACTTCCATCAAACATTTTGCGGCAAACAATCAAGAATTCAACCGTATGAGTACTTCCTCCGAAGCAGATGAACGGACACTCCGTGAGATCTATCTCCCGGCTTTTGAGACTGCCGTAAAAAAATCGCAGCCCTATACTGTTATGTGTTCCTACAATAAAATTAACGGAACCTATGCTTCTGAGAATCCCTGGCTCCTCACAGATGTTCTCCGCAATGAATGGGGATTTGAAGGATATGTCATGTCTGACTGGGGTGCAGTCAATGAGAGGGTTCCGGGATTGAAAGCTGGACTGGATCTGGAGATGCCGGCTTCCGGGGGAGTAACGGATCAAGAGATCATTGCAGCAGTCAAAGACGGCTCTCTGGATGAGACAATTTTGGATCAGGCTGTAGAGCGCATTCTGCGCATCACCTTTACCTGGCTGGACAATCGGGAAAAAGAAACTTTTGCTCTGGAAGAAGATCACCAACTGGCTCGCCACATTGCAGAAGAATCCATGGTGCTTCTGAAAAATGAGGGCGTTCTCCCACTGAAAAGAAATGAAAAAGTTGTGTTCATTGGGGGATTTGCCAAAACTCCACGTTATCAGGGCGGCGGAAGTTCCCACATCAACAGTTTCCAGGTGGACAGTGCTCTGGAGGCTGTATCGGAAATCGCAGATGTTGCCTATGCGGAAGGATTTTCTGCTTATCATGATGTTTATGATGAATCACTGGCATCTGAGGCCATCGATGCCGCCCGCAATGCAGACAAAGCCATCATCTTTGCCGGACTTCCTGAAAGTTTTGAATCGGAAGGCTATGACCGTCAGCATATGAGGATTCCAGACTGCCAGAACCGTCTGATTAGAGAAATCCTTAACGTGCAGCCAAATACTGTTGTTGTCCTGCACAACGGTTCTCCAGTGGAAATGCCCTGGCTCAAAGACGTCAAAGGACTTCTTGAAGCCTACCTTGGCGGGCAGGCAGTTGGCTCTGCTGTCGTAAATCTATTATACGGAAAGGTGAATCCGTCGGGAAAACTGGCTGAGACCATTCCGTTAAAACTTTCCGACAATCCATCTTATCTGAATTTTGGAGACAAGGACGAAGTACATTACCATGAAGGTGTATTTGTCGGCTATCGTTATTACGACACAAAAGAAATGAATGTAGCATTCCCATTTGGATATGGACTTTCTTATACGACCTTTGCGTACAGCAATCTGAAGGTTGACCGTTCTGAACTGACTGATATGGATACTCTGACCGTTTCCGTGGATGTCACCAATACCGGCACAGTCCCCGGAAAAGAGATCGTGGAACTCTACGTGACAGATCTGACAGGTTCCTGCAGTAGGCCAGCCAAAGAACTGAAAGGATTTGAGAAAGTTGCCCTTCAACCAGGAGAGACAAAAACTGTTACCCTAACACTGGACAAACGCAGCTTTGCCTGGTATCACACTGGACTGAAAGACTGGTATGCAGCAAGCGGGGATTATGAGATTTTGATTGGCGCATCTTCCCGCGATATCCGCCTCACAACGAAGGTACACATGAACAGCAGTCAGAAACTTCCGCTGAATCTCCATATGAATACGACATTGGGAGAGCTGATCTCAGATGAAAGAACTAGAGAATTCGGATGCCTTCTAAAACAGAAAATGGATAAATTATTTGGTGCAGATGCAAAACTCACCGATAATGACTCCGACGAAGATCCCATGGCTGATGCCGTAGCAACTTCCATGCCAATTCGCAACGTGGCAGCTTTTGGTTTGATCACAAAAGAAGCTCTGGTGAAAAAACTGGAAGAACTGACTCAGAAAGTCAACTAAAAATACAACAGAGACGCTTTTCATCCAGCGTCTCTATCTTTTTATTACTTTCCACTTTTCTCTAATTCTTCAATATACTTCCTCAACTTTTCAATCTGATTTTTCTGATTCTGCAATTTCTGCTGCACTTCATTTAATTTCTGATACTTCTCAAGCTCCTGGAAATTCTCCTTTTTCCAGCATTTCCTCAAAAGATGTCTTCTCAGGCAGATCCAGCGCAAATCGTTTTGCCAGCCAGCACTCTGCAAGTTCTACCCATTTTGCCGCATCCGGATAAATCTGAGATTTTGCCACTGCCGACGCCTGAGTTGAAACACTCAGACCGTGGGGGCCTTTCTCAAAAATATGCATCTCAAAAGGCACTTTATGATCTGCCAGCGCATGAGCCATCCGAATACTGTGCTGCACTGGAACCATAGTATCTTCCGATGTTGCCCAAAGATACGCAGGCGGTGTATTTTCTGTTACAAGTCTTGCCGGACTGACCGATTTTAAGGTCTTTTCATCCGGTTCTGCCTCTCCCAGAAATGCAGTATTGGATGCCTGGAAGAACTGTACATCCATGGGATTTTCAAGAGTTGCTTCCCGCATATAAATATAATCGCTCAACGTATATCCCAAAATCAGCGCTGCTGGGCGAATCATCTCTTTTTCTGTATTCAGATAGTCTGTTATCAGTGGCTTATCCCAGTAAACACCGTACATTGCCGTATTATGTGCGCCTGCAGAAAATCCGCACACTGCAACACGATCCATATCCACCGCCCATTCTTCACTGCGTTCCCGAATCAGCAGCATTGCCTTTCCGATTTCCCTTACCGGAGCCGGATATTGGGTCTGCGGATTTGGATCAATTGCCCGGGAAATGTCCGGCATCCCCTCTTTACCCTGTGTATAGGTAGAATAACGTAATACAAATGCATGATACCCCATGGAAGCGAATTTCAGCGCCACCGGCTCTGCCTCCCGGTCAGAACAGTTGAAGTAACCGCCTCCCGGACAGATCAGCACTGCCGGACGTTTTCCCTGTACATGCATTTCTCCTTTTTCTGCAATCACATAAGTTGTCAGAGTTACATCTTCTCTATCTTCATATAATCGAATCATTTCTGTCAACATATTTGAAACACCTCCATGTATCCTGTTTTTTTATTCTGCAAGTTTTAAAAGTTCAGAAAATGACTGAATCTTCACATCCGCTCTGTCGTAACCGGAAGCATCTCCGATTCCAACTGCTGTCATGCCTGCTGCCTTTGCTGCATCAATTCCTGCATAAGCATCTTCTACTACGACACAGTTCTCCGGTTTCTCGTCTAAGAATTCTCCAGCTTTTTCAAATACCTCCGGGTCCGGTTTTGAATGGGTGATATTATTTCCATCCGAAATTGCATCAAATGCATCCAGAAGTTCCACCTTTTCAAGAATAAATTTCGCATTTTTGCTGGAAGAACCAATGGCAAGTTTGCATCCTCTCTCATGAAGTTCTTTTAAGGTGCTGCGCACTTCATCAGTTACATCTGCCGGAGTCATGGTTGCGAGCAATTCTCTGTATGCGTTGTTTTTTTCCTGCATCAGTTCTGCTTTCTTTTCTGCAGACAGCGGTTCACCCTCGTAGCGTTCCAGAATAATTTCCAGACTCTCCGCACGACTGACTCCCCGCAGACGGTTGTTAATCTTTTCATCAAAATAAATATCCATCCGGTCTGCCATTTTTTTCCATGCCTGATAGTGGAATTTATCGGTAAATACGAGCACCCCGTCCAGATCAAAAATAAATGCCTTCATATAAATTATACTCCCTTTCCATAAACTTTTATTACTTCTTCTTTTTCGATAAAGATGCTTGCCTTTTGATATCTCACACGGCACAATCCAGATGCCTTCGGGTCCATCTCCACAAACGGATGGTTCAGCTTGTCTTCAATCACCGCTGTTCCTGCAAACACTGCATCCACAAGACCGGTAAAATCATCCAGATAGCTTTTTGCAATGGGATACCCGTTGTGGTTTGGAAGAAGCCAGTCATAGTCTCCTTCCAGATATTTCATTCGCTGTGTATTGGCTTTCAAATTCAGAAGACGCTGTCTGACGTCATAGGGTGCTTCCGGGTTTTTGGAATTGTCAAACATCATGACCTGCGCAGATTCCACATCATCTCCACAGAACAACATTCTCTCTTTCCGGTCCAGGAAGAACAGACCGCTGTTGCAGTGTGCCGGTTTTGCTTCCAGTACTTCAATGACCCGACCTCCCAAATTGATTTGATCGCCCTCTTTCAACCAGATCTTCTTATAATCTGGATGGGGCAGTTTCGTGATATTAAAAGGCACAGCCCCCGGACTCTCCACTGAAGGCGCATCCAATTCTGCCCCTTTACTCATATAAACTTCTTCAAACTCTCCGTTTCCGGCTGCATGGTCCGGATGATAGTGCGTATTTACCACAAGAAGTGGTTTGTCTGTTAGTTTTTCCACAAAAGCCCGCAGGTTTCCCACTCCATATCCAGTATCAATCAGCAGCGCTTTTTCACTGCCCTCCAGCAGATACATATTTTCACTTCCGTTCATAAAATTGAGAAACCAGGTACTCTCCTTGGCTTTCCAGGCAGTATAACTTCCAAAAATTTCTTCCAGTGATGGCTCCATTTCTTCTACTTCCTTTCTAATTTATAACACCGTCAGTTCTTCCAGCTCCCTGATCGCCTGCTTCAGTTGTTTCGGGTCAAAAGGCAGAAATCCCAGATGAGAAACTGATTCCAGCGTGTCAAATCCAAATTCCGGATCTGCGGATTTTGCCATGCCTGCAAGCGGTGGCGCATATTTTTCCAGAATTGCAAGTGCTCTTTCATCCTGTCCAATCCGATACAGGGTAGTATTGGGTCCATAAGGTCTTAAATAGTCTTTCTTTGGCTGATATTCAAAATCATAACTTCCTGCCTTCAGTGTCTGCACACCGCCTTCATATTCCGGCAATTCTACCTGTGCCTCACAGTTGAACGGAATCTCCACATGTACCTTTATTTTTCCATCCAGGCAGATTTCAAAGTTACATACATATTTTCCGTTGACAGAATCATAGCTGCACTCAATCTTCGGCAGGCGGACATCTGGATGCGGCGCAATGACTGCTTTCTTAAATCCCGGCTCTGCCGGGCGGATTCCCGCCGCATATCCGTAAACAAAATCCTTCCTTTAACAGGAAATCATAGGCCAGCTCATACAGTCCTGACTCTGCCAGTACCGTGCACAGAAGAGGTGCGCCTACAAATCCACACTTGATCTGATATTTGTCTTTTTTCAGACGTTCTTTCAATCCCTGGATTATCCGGTCCCGATTCACGTAGATTCCAAATTTCAATGCCACTACATAAGAAGCCTGGGTATCTATGGCAAGCCTTCCGTTTGGAGTGAAGTATTCTTTCAAAATAGCTTCCCGAATCTTGCCCGCCAGTTTCTGATAATATGCAGCATCTTCTGTTTTGCCGAGCTGCTCCGCAATCTGCTGTACCAGCTTGACAGACTGACAGTAATACATGGAAGCAATGTAAGTGTCATCTGTGCTTCCCTTGAAGCTCTCCGATGTCGGTCCGTCCAGAGCCAGCCAGTCTCCAAAATGAAAGCCGAAATCAAACAGATAATGTTTTTCTGCGCGTTCGCCATCCTTCCGTTCAATATAATCCACCCAGTCCTTCATCAGCGGATAGCAGTATTCTATTTCTTCTAGATTTCCATAATATCTGTAAAGCGTATACGGCAGAAACGTGGCAATGTCGCCCCACACACTTCCTGCATCATCCTTATGGCCAATATTAGGCACATAATTCGGCACTGCACCATTCAGGAATTTTTGCTCATCCCGAAGGTCTTTGATAAATTTATGGAAGAACGCACGGGTATCCATATGATAACTGGCTGTTGGAGAAAATACCTGTGCATCTCCGGTCCATCCCAGACGTTCATTTCTCTGCGGACAGTCTGTCGGAATGTCCAGGAAATTAGATTTCAGCCCCCACACTGTATTTTCATACAGGCGGTTGAGCTTTGCATTAGAGGTATGAATATACCCGGTCCTCTGAATATCCGAATACAGTACCTTTCCTGTAAAATCCTCTTTTTTGAGTTCCCCCTCCCATCCGGTTACCCGCACATAGCGAAAGCCGAAGAACGTAAAGTGTGGATGGACAATCTCCTGATTTCCATCTGAAATATATACAAACTGAGAATTTGCTTCCCGGTAATTCTCATTATAGAAATTTCTATTTTGCAGAATCTCACCGAAATCCAATGTCACCTTTGTTCCCTTCGGAAGATTAGATCTGAATTCCATAAATCCCGCAAAATTCTGTCCCATATCCAGCACCGTCTCTCCTGCCGGTGTATGGATAATCTCTTTTACCAAAACTTCTTCTTTTACAAGAACAGGAAGACTCAGGCGATCCATTAGATGAGATTTCACGAGATTCTTCGTTCCTTCCTCTTCTTCCGGATGCAGAAGAACTTCCACTGGTTTCCAGTCATTTTCTTTTCCTTCCCAAAGAAGCCGGTTGTAAATCTCTCCAAAATAAATACCAGATTCCTCGATATCAGAGCCACGGTACTGCCAGCTTCCGTCCGTACAGATACACTCCTGCGCACCATCCTCATACTCCAGATGCAGCTCTCCAATGGCAGCCATACGGTTTCCATAATTTTCAGACCGTCCCTCCAGACCGAAAGTCCCCATGTACCATCCCTTGCCCAGCAGAATTTCCAGGTGATTCTCTCCGGTTTTCACCTCAGAAATCGGGAATGTCAATGTTTGAATGTTTACCTCATAATTATTGATATATGGAGACAGATATTCCCCTCCCAGCTTTTCTCCATTGAGATACACTTCAAAAACGCCAACTCCGGAAGCATACAGTCTTGCCCGCTTTACCGGACGTTCTGCATAAAAACATTTGCGCAGAATCGGATGAAAAGTATCTTTCTTAGCAGGAGAAATCCATTCTGCATTCCATTTTTCTTTCATTTTTCCGGTCTCAAATATTCCTGTCTCACTGACTGCAGAATCTCCTTTGTCCCCGGTTACGAACACCCTGTAATAATATGTTGTCCTGGGGCTTAATTCCAAATCAATGACTGTGCCGGACTGAGAGCAATCTTTTCCTTCTTTCTCCCATAAAGTACTGGAGAAATCTTCTGTACTGCTGACTTCAATCTTTGCATTGGTCTGTTCCTGACTATCAGTATCTTCCACTTTCCAGGAGCAGACAACCTGCTCAAACATAAATCCTACGGGATTGAAAATTCCATTGATTTTTAATTCTGTAATTTTCATGTACAAAACCTTTCCTTATTTTTTCTATAACATCAAATCCATCTTTCCACAGAACGGATCAATCGGCGATGTTCCCTTAAATTCGCTTCTTCCCAACAGCTTACCGATGACTGCATCAATGACATATTCGGAATTGCAGTAGGCGTTTACAAAGGTCTTCACCATGGGCGCATCCAGCAGATGATATGGATTGCCTACACTGACAAATAATGCCGGCACTTCATGTACCATCCAGGGCATATTATTTCCAAGCCCAAACATAGTGTGCCAATTCAACCGGGATACAGTCTTATTGGAAGCCGTTTCGATATTTCCCACATAGAAGATCAGATCGTATTTGCTCTTAAAATTTCCGACAGAATCTTCCATAACTTCAAATCCTTCGGGCTGATATACGGTAACTTCAAATCCTTCTTTTTTCAGCCTTTCCGTAAATGCCGCCAGCACTCTCTGATTGGACGGAAAATCTCCCATCAGTTCCAACAGGATGCGTTTATGTTTTTTCGAACTGATCGGAAGCAGATTCAAGATATACCCGCCCGTCCCCGCATACTCACAACTACTTTGAAATCAACTATGTAGCCAGCACCATTTTCTACGGCAGCACGCACAGCGGCAGCGGTCGTTTCAAGATTTGGATCGCCGCAAGTGATAAAGGCGATAAACGCCTTTCCGTTTTCAAAAGCAGTTTTTATCTTACTCATGGATATCCTCCCCTCTGTATCGGGCAATGGTGGCACAGTCTTTGTCACCTCTGCCAGATATAGTAATTACGATTATCTTCATTGTTTCAATAGGTGTAGTGAAGTCCGATAAAATCTCACAACTAACTGGTAATACATTGTATTTACCAGTGGCTGCGACTTTCTTGACATCACTAAGGTTTGGTGAAATTTTCATGGTCTCTACCTCCTCTAATAAAGGAAAAACTCCTTTTACTTATTACTGTCAAAGGAGTTAAAAACAAAAAAAACGCCCTTGACAGAAATATACTATCTGTCAAGGACGAATAACGTACATTGTTTTACAAGTACAACACTATCCGCGGTGCCACCTTGAATTCACGGGTACGACCCCATGCACTTAGCAGGATACCAACATATCCCCGGCAACTGACGTATGCCAACACGTTGCAGAATACTTTGTGAAAATCACATTTGACTGCACCCTCAGCGGTCCATTTGACAACTTGTTTCTCACCTGACTCTCAGCACCACAGGCTCTCTGTAAAGGCATCATTGCCGTTATCTACGCTTCAACGGTTTGAAGTATTAAATTTAATTTATATTATGGCACGTATTTTGTTCTATGTCAAGAAGGAAAAGGGGGATTATTTTATGTTTTCCAAAGCTTCAGCAAATGCCTTTGTTATTAACTGTGGTCTTGTAATAATGCTTCCCACAACCACACTGTAACACCCCAGTTCTATTACTCTTTTCACTTTTTCCGGTGTGTTGATGTTCCCTTCTGCAATTACCGGATGCTTTACATTCGAAAGGATCTCTCGTATAATTTTGAAATCATTATTCTCTATCTTCATTCCGGCACTTTGCTCTGTATATCCAACAAGTGTAGTCCCTATAAAATCAAATCCAATCTTATCTGCATGAAGCGCCTCATTCACGGTGGAACAATCTGCCATAAACAACTGATCCGGATACTTTTTCTTTATCTCATAAAAAAACGCATCCAAAGTCTGTCCATTGGGTCTGAGTGACTTGGTAGCATCAATTGCAATAATTTCAGGTTTTACTTCCATAAGTTCGTCAATTTCTTTCATTGTCGGAGTAATATACACCTTGCAGTTTTCATAATCGCGCTTTACGATTCCAATCACTGGAAGGTCTACCTGACGCTGTATTTCTTTAATATCTTCTTTTGTATTGGCTCTTATACCAAAAGCACCGCCCTCTTTTGCTGCTCTAGCCATCCGCCCCATGATAAATGAGGAATAAAGAGGCTCATGCGGGAGAGCCTGACAAGAAACAATCAATTTCTTATGAATCTTATCCATAACATTCTGTTTTTCACATTTATTTTCAGTCACTTCATCAAACCTTATTTTAACTACAATTTTTTCGACTGACTGTGGTTCATTCTCCATCATTCCCACTTTATGAGCATCACTTGGATAACATACCATAAAATCTCCACTTCTCAAATAATATCTGCCGTCTTCTTTTCCCGTATAAAAGCCAATATCTTTATCCTCATCAAAAGGTGTATCTACTTCTAACTTATTAACATCTGCTGTTGCAATTCCCTCCACACCTTTTACGATATAATGTAAATCGATATATTTTCGGTGTATCTCATATTTACACTGTTCTTCTGGCTTTGAAACAAACTTGACCGGATTACAAAAAATCTTATCTTTAACCAATACTGTATTAGGCAGCGGCAATTCATCTGTCTTTAAACTGGCCAAATAACATAATACGCGATACAACTCCGGATAATCTCTATAATTTTCGCGATTTACAATTTTATCAAAAATCATTTCATTCACCTCAATTTTCAATATTATTTTTTCGCTTTTTGTCATTTGCTTGAGCCAACAATTCATTTTCTCCAATGTATCCAAACCTCTTTTTTATGAATGATGCAGTTTATAATTAAAGTATGCACCTAACATTCCTGCCTGATTTTGATTCTCTGCAAATTTGATTCTTGTTTTTTCTGCAACAGCAGGAATCAAATATCTCTTTACGCCCTCTACTATTTTCTCTTGCAGATACTCTTTTTGAGCCATAATCCCACCGCCGAGAACTACCGTTTCCGGATTAACTACATAACAGATATTGGCAATTCCCATTCCAAGCACATCCACCATCTCATCAATTGCTTTTACGCAATCTTCATCTCCCTGCTTTGCATTTTCAAATACATATTTACCATTTATATTTTCTAAAGGCAGTTTCTTGGTCTGTGCCACACGTTTCACTAAAACACTGCTTGCTCCTATATTTTGGAATTCGCCCCCTGGCAAATGCATATATCCCACTTCGCAGGCACTTCCCGAAAAACCATGAATCACCTTACCATCCATAATCAATGCCCCGCCAATCCCCGTTCCTATTGTAAGACAGACGCTTATTTTGCTTCCTTTCGAAGCACCAGCATAACATTCTGCTAATCCGGCACAATTTACGTCATTTTCCACTTCACAGGGCAATTGAAAAGTTGTCTCTAAGATTTCTTTGATTGGTGTTCCAGTATAATCGGGTATCAATGGTGCCGCATATGAAATCTTACCTTTTTCACAATCTACCATGCCTGCTGTCGAAACACAAATTCCTATCGGACTGTAGTCTTTCATAATTTCTCGTATCAGTCCAACAACCTTTTCCAAGATATGTGAACCGCCCAGCTGGGCTTCGGTAGGACATTCAGCAGTATATACAAAGTTCCCCTCTTCATTTATGACACCGTATTTAATAGACGTGCCACCAATATCTATGCAAATATACGTTTTCATCTGTCAGCTCCTTAATCACACAAAGGCTCCAATGTCTCATTGGAGCCTTCTCTGGTTGTATCAGTTCAGACTATCAATTGCTTCATCAATCATCTGAATGCATTTCTGAATTTTAACTTTATCACCTTCTATAATATTAGGAAGTGGTTTTCTTACTCCTCCAATGTCAATTCCTCTTGCCCTTAATATTTCTTTCATGACTGCATACAGATTTCCATGGCACACACACATCGCATAAATAATCCGATTTATTTTATACTGAACATCTTTTGCTTTCTGAAAATCACCTGCACGTACAGCTTCATCTGCTGCGAGGAATAATTCTGGCATTACCGCATATGTTCCACCAATTCCTGCATCAGCTCCCATAATTCTTCCACCAACAAACTGCTCATCTGGTCCGTTAAATACAACACTTTCATCCCCTGCAACATCCTTAAACATCTGAATATCCTGTACCGGCATAGATGAATTCTTCACACCTATTACTTTTGGATTTTCAAGCATTTTCTTATATAACGGTATATTTAAAGCCACCCCAGCAAGTTGTGGAATATTATAAATAACAAAATCTGTATTCGGAGCAGCAGCACTGATATCATTCCAATAATCAGCAATAGCATAATCCGGAAGATGGAAATAAATCGGCGGAATCGAAGCAATTGCATCAACCCCTACGCTTTCTGCATGCGCTGCCAATTCTTCACTGTCCGCCGTATTATTACAGCCCACATGAGCAATTACAGTAATTTTCCCCTTTGCAACCTCCATTACACTTTCAAGGATAAGTTTACGCTCTTCCTTACTCTGATAAATACACTCACCTGAGGAGCCGCAAACGTATAATCCTTTTACACCTTTTTCAATCAAATACTGCGTGAAATCTTTTGTTCTCTCAGCGCCCACTGCGCCATTTTCATCATAACATGCATAAAATGCCGGGATAACGCCTTTATATTTATCAAGACTTCTCATACTGAATATCTCCTTACTTATCTGATTTCCAATTATATACAGCGAGAATACTATTGACATTCTTGCTGCAATTTATTGCGGTTTTACTACCTTCCGGTCAATTCATTAATAGAATATGATTCATATTTGAGAATATTTTTCAAATGAAGTTCGCTTCTGGACCACGAATCATATTTTTCGTAAAGTATACCAATATCACCGTTTGGTAGTTCTGTCATGCATGAATACGCAAATCCATACACATCACGATCAACAGCATAACAGTATTTCCATTCAACAGAATATTTATCATATCCTTCCTGTCCTGTATCTGTTATCAAACCGAT
>CASERA010000163.1 GCA_949290175.1 uncultured Ruminococcus sp. | reverse complement strand
TCTGCTGCTTCTGTTGTTTTTTCCTTTATAGCATCTGCTGCTTCTGCTGTTTTTTCCTTTATAGTGTCTGTTGCTTCTGCTGTTTTCTCTTTTACAGTTTCCGCCATATCCGCAGTCTTCTGCTCCATCTCACCTACCGCTTTCTCCGCTTTTTCACCAGCACGTTCTGCAAAATCTGCGACTTTTTCTTTTATCTCTTCTGCATAATTCTGTTCTTCCTTGGATGTCTCATCTGACATCTTTGCTCCACAGTATGGGCAGAATATCATATCTTTTGAAACGGATTTTCCACATTGTCCACAAGATACAGAACCTTTTACTTTTTCAATCTGCATCTGGTATTTTTCAATGCTTTCTTCTCTGTTTTTGATAGCTTCGCATAACTGCATCTCTTTCTCATCCATTTGTTCTCCGGATTTGTACCGCTCATAAATCCGGCGTCCCATTTCCAGCATATCTTTTTCATTACCGCTCTCCAGATTACGAATCTGACTCTTCATACGCTGAATTTCCATCATCTCTCCTGCTTTATTTGTCACATTTTCTGTTGTTTCACCTATTCTTCTTCGTAAGTCTTCAAAAAAAGATTTCATTTTATCTGCTCCCTTCTGTTCCGGAACTGATTATATATCCGGTTTATTTATATAGATTATACCCCAAATAAGAACTATTTCAACCAATTTTATCTCTTTTTTCTATTTCATACTTTTCTGTGATCCTGCATATACTTATAAAAAATTATGGGTGAATGTTATGCCTGAATTTATCACCTGTCAGGAAGAAATTCTGTCAGAAGACTATCGGGATTTCATTGTCTCTGACGCAAAGGTTCCTTTTCTGGATCAAATTATGCCTGCCAACTATTGTTCCCAGGAGGCGGGATTCTCCTATCGCTGTGTCTATCTTCCTAAATCACTGGGAGATCCTGTTTCCCTGGAACGTTTTTCCTATTTTTCCATCCCAAAATGCTATTCGCTTCTGAGTATGCAGGCTTTAAATCAAGCCGGAATTCTTCCGATTCAAAATCAGCCTACGCTTCAGCTTACCGGAAAATCCATTATGATTGGTTTTCTTGATACCGGAATTGATTATGAAAGTCCGCTATTTCGCAATTTAGACGGAACAACCCGGATTGCCGGAATCTGGGATCAGACAATCCAAAACGGCACCCCACCTTCCGGTTTTTCCTACGGGACCCACTATACCCAGCGAATGATCAACGAGGCACTGAACTCAGAAAATCCCGCAGCACTCGTACCATCAAAAGATGAAAACGGACATGGTACATTTTTAGCCAGCGTCGCTGCCGGCTCCGGCAATCCTGAACAACAATTTCTCGGTGCCGCACCGGAGGCTACACTTGCTGTTGTAAAATTAAAACAGGCAAAACAATATTTGCGTGACTATTACTTCATCCCCAAATCCGCTCCCTGTTTCCAGGAAACTGACATCATGCTCGGAATGCGTTATCTTCATCAGCTGGCTATGGAATATGAAATTCCTCTCGTTTTCTGTATTGCTCTGGGAACCAATATGGGCGGTCGCACAGGCGCACTTCCTCTGGCATATATCACGGAAGAATACGCCAGACTTTCTAACCGGATTCCCGTCAACGGAGTTGGAAATGAATCCAATCAAAGGCATCATTTTTATGATGAAATCATGGATATTGATGATACGAAAACAGTAGAACTCCGTGTGGGGGAAAATACAACCGGTTTTACAATGGAACTTTGGACAGAACTTCCAAATATTCTATCTATCTCCTTAATTTCTCCGTCCGGGCAGAATACTTCCCGCATTCCAATTCGTGCAGGAACAAGCACCACCCTTGACTTTCTATTCGAAAAAACCAAAGTCTATATCGATTACCGGCTGATTGTAGAAAATACAACTTCTGAGCTGATACACTTTCGATTTTCAGATGCTGCACCGGGAATCTGGAAACTTGTTGTAGAGCCAATCCGTATCTTTGACGGACGCTTCCATATCTGGCTTCCGGTTACGGAATTTCTCAGCGGAGAGGTCTATTTCCTGGAATCTGACCCTTACTGTACACTGACCAGCCCCTCAGATGCGGTTTTACCGATTTCTGTTTCATACTATGACAGCTCGAATAACAATATTGCCCTTGGTTCCGGAAGAGGTTTTACACGTAACGAACAAATAAATCCTGATTTTGCTGCTCCCGGAGTACAAGTGACCGGCGCCCTTCCCGGTGGACGCTTTGAATCCCGTACCGGTTCCAGCATTGCCGTTGCCATTACCTGCGGAGCAATTGCACTTCTTCTGGAATGGTATCTTCTGCAGCTTGAAATCCCGTCTGTTGACGCTTCGCAAATAAAAAGTTTTCTAATGCTTGGTGCCGTTCGTTCTCCGAATATGGAATATCCAAACCGGGAATGGGGATATGGAACATTGAACCTTTACAATACATTCGAAGAACTTCGGCGGCTGTAATACAATTTTGCCGTCGTTGTATTTTTACAATTATATTCTTAGCAAAATCCACATAGAAAAGGACTGCTGTAAAACAATAATTTTACATCAGTCCTTTTGAAATCTATATCTAATTTTGGAAAGTTCTCCTATTATTAAGACAGTCTCGGAACTTCCTGACCTCTGAGTCTGATAATTGGTCCACCAGTCCCCTCTATATACGCTCTGGTAATCGTTACCTCACCGATATTCTCATCTTTTGGAATCTCATACATAATATCCAGCATAAATTCTTCTATAATGGCACGCAGTGCTCTGGCACCCGTCTCTTTTTTCATTGCCTTCTCTGCAATTGCTTCCAAAGCTCCCTCATCAAAATCCAGCTTTACTTCATCCAGTGCAAGCAGTTTTTGATACTGTTTCAAAATGGCATTCTTAGGCTCTTTCAGAATCTGAACAAACATATCCTTATCCAGTCCTTTCAGCGTAAAAATAATCGGGAGACGTCCAATAAACTCCGGAATCATTCCAAAATTTCTTAAATCTTCCACAGTTACCTTGGATAGAATTTCCTTGTCGTTCTCATATTTATCTTTCAGCTGTGCATTGAATCCCATGGAAGTCTTATTCACCAGACGTTCTTTGATAATCTCTTCCAAATCCGGGAAAGCCCCTCCACAGATAAACAAAATATTCTTCGTATTCACAGTGGTAAGCGGAACCATTGCATTCTTACTGTTAGCCCCAACCGGAACTTCTACTTCGCTTCCCTCCAGGAGTTTCAATAGTCCCTGCTGTACTGATTCACCACTGACATCTCTCTGGCTGGAATTACGCTTCTTTGCAATCTTATCAATCTCATCGATAAAGATAATTCCCTGCTCTGCTCTCTCTACATCATTATCCGCTGCTGCAAGAAGTTTGGAAACAACACTTTCAATATCATCTCCTATGTAACCGGCCTCAGTTAAAGAGGTCGCATCCGTAATTGCAAGCGGAACATCTAAAAGCTTCGCTAATGTCCGTACCAGATAAGTTTTACCACTTCCGGTCGGTCCAATCATCAGCATATTGGATTTTTCGATTTCAATATCATCCACCGTATTTGTTGCCACTCGCTTATAATGGTTATAAACAGCAACAGACATCGCTTTCTTGGCATATTCCTGGCCCACCACATACTCATCCAGTTTTGCCTTAATCTTATGAGGTGCCGGAATATCTTTGATATTCAGCTGATGGAATTCTTTTGTTTTTTCCTTTTTCTTCTTTATCTTCTGACTCTTCGGAGGCGCCATATTCTCCAAATCTGACAGATTCAAAAACTGTACGCCCGGCATATTCATCAGCCTGCTGTAATCAATGGAGCCATTAGTCATCGCATCAAAACTTTTCTGCATACAGTCTGGACAAACCGTAATATGATTCGGAAGATCAATCATCTTCCCTGTCACACTTTCCGGCCGATGACAGATAAAACAGATTTTCTCATATTCATCTTCCTTGTCCTCTTCCTTTTCAGAGACTGTCACTTCCTGTTTTGTCTCACCTGATGCCTCCTGTACGTCGGTATCCTCCGGTGTCTTTCTCTCTTCTTCATCTATTATCACAAAATCTTTATCTGACATATTGTTCCCTTCTTTCCAGTTAAAGTTCATGTCCTCATTATAATACAGATATCTCATGGATACAAATGAACTTTTTCTAAATACGTTCTAAACAATTTTGCCGCCGTTTTCCATCATCTGAAGAAACTGCTCCTCTGATATAATCGGAATTCCCAGCTCTCTTGCCTTCTTATTTTTTGAAGAACCAGACTGCACATCATTATTAATCAGATAGTTTGTCTTGGATGTCACAGAACCGGTCACTTTTCCGCCCCTAGCCTCAATGGCTTCTTTGACTTCTCTTCGATTTGTGAAATGCTCTACACTTCCAGTAATTACGAAATTCATATTTTCAAAAATCTGTGCCTGCTCATTTTGCTCTTCCTGCTGAATTCTTACTTCAGCAAGCAGCTTTTGAAAGAGCTCACGATGTGTTTCCTGCGCAAAATATTCCACAAATGTTCTCGCAATCACTGCACCTACACCCGGAATTTCATTCAATTCTTCCTCAGATGCATTCATCAGTTGCTCCGAATCATTATCAAATGCACGACAGATTACTTTTGCATTTGCAAGTCCGATACCTGCAATTCCAAGGCTGTATACCAGCTTCGGCATTGTCGTCGTCCGGGAGTTTTCCACACTAACAACCAGATTTCCATAGGATTTTTCACCAAATCCATCCATCGTTTTGATTTTATCCTCATATCGGTTCAAATGGTAAATATCTGAAAAATCTTTGATAAATCCTTCCCCGATAAATTTCTCCAAAGTCGCTTCTGACAGCCCTTCTATATTCATCGCATCTCTGCTGACAAACAATGCAAACGATTTCAACTGTTTTGCCTGGCATCCAGGATTCGTACAGTACAACGTCTTCGTTTCATTTTCTATATGAATTTTCGTTGCCCCTCCACAAACCGGACAATTTTTTGGAATATCCCGCACACCGCTTCTCGTCAGATTTTCTGCAATTTGAGGAATAATCATATTTGCCTTATATACCTGGATTGTATCTCCTACCCCCAGTTCCAAATCTTCCATAATACTGATATTATGCACACTGGCACGGCTCACAGTCGTTCCTTCTAATTCCACTGGTTCAAAGATTGCAACCGGATTAATCAAACCGGTGCGGGATGGACTCCATTCAATCTCCAACAGAGTTGTTTCGCGTATTTCATCTGCCCATTTAAAGGCATAAGAGTCCCGGGGGAATTTTGCAGTTGTTCCGAGAGACTGTCCATAGGCAATATCATCATATACCAGAACAAGTCCATCCGACGGGAAATCATTTTCTGCTATCTGATGGGAGAACCATTCTACTTCCGTTTCTACATGCTCTCTGTCTGTCAGATGGTGCTCCACCACCTCAAATCCCTGTTCTTTCAGCCACTCTAACTGATACAGCCGGGAATTTTGAAAATCTACATCTTCCGCTCTCACAAGTGTAAATGCATAAAATTTTACATTTCTCTGGGCTGTAATTTTATTGTTCAACTGGCGCACAGAGCCGCTGCATAAATTCCTTGGATTCTTATATTTTGCATCCACATCCTCAATCTGCTCATTGATTCTCTCAAAATCACGGTAGCCAATCACGGCCTCTCCCCTTAGGATCAATTCTCCCTGATAGGGAATATGAAGGGGAAGATTCTTGAATACTCTTGCATTATTGGTAATAACTTCTCCTACTTCTCCATTTCCTCGTGTAACCGCCTTTTGCAGTGTCCCGTCACGGTAGGTCAGAACAATTGTCAAACCATCCATTTTCCAGGAAATCACTGCTTTCTGTCCTCCCAGAAATTCCTTCAGTTGTTCCACATCCTTTGTCTTATCCAGGGACAACATCGGTCTTTCATGCCGTTCTTTTGGCAGCTCACTTAATACCTCATATCCTACATTAACCGTAGGACTGGAGGCAAGAGTCGTGCCCAGCTCCTGTTCCAGTTCTGCAAGCTCATCATATAATTTATCATATTCATAGTTGCTCATAATTTCCGTGTCTTCCTGCTCATAGGCACGGCGTGCACGGTTTAAGAGCTCTACCAGCTCCTGCATTCTTTTCTTCTTTTCTTCCATCTATATGCTCCTGCATTTTATTAATTTTGTTATATGATAATATCCGAACATCATTCCCAGCGTACCGTTTCATTCGAGGAATCTTTAATCTGCTCATAGAGCACATCAAGCTCCCTGTCTGTTAGTTTCCGGTACTCACCTTCTTTTAGATGTCCCAACTCTATATTCATGATACGCACCCGAATCAAATCCCGGACCCGGTATCCCAATGCCTCGCACATTCTGCGTATCTGACGATTCAACCCTTGTGTAAGAATGATTGAAAACGTGTATTTTCCAAGCTTTTCTACTTTACATGGCCTTGTGACTGTATCCAGAATATGAACTCCTGAAGCCATATACTCCAGAAATTCAGGTGTAATTTCTTTGTCAACTGTTACTTTATACTCTTTCTCATGCCGGTTTCCCGCACGCATCATTTTATTAATAATATCACCGTTATTCGTCATAAGAAGCAGCCCTCTGGAATCTTTATCCAGCCTTCCGATATAGGTAACACGAATCGGATAATTCAAAAAACGGACAATACTATTCCGTTCTCTGCGCTCCTCTGTACAGACAATCCCTGCCGGTTTGTTTACGGCAAGCACGACCATTTCATCCTGTTTTGAAACAATTTTCCTACCGACCTTTACTACCTGTCCGGGAATAATCTTCATCCCTGTCTGAGCACGTTTTCCATCCACTTCTACACGACCACTTTCAATAAGCCTGTCCGCCTCTCTGCGTGAACAGACTCCGGCTTCACTCAAATATTTATTCAGACGGACGGCTTCTTTTTTTTGTTGAAATTCTTTCTGAATCTTATTGCTCACTGCTTAATACCCCGCTTATATTATTATCCTGAAAGAACATATTCGCGCTGTACAAGAACATCGCATCTGTAATCTGGTATGTATCCATAATATCCCCGATTGTCCCAGAATAATACCGGGGATCTACCAGTACGATTTCACGAAAATATGGTGTCAGAAACTGTACAAATGCATTTGCATAAGAGTCTTTGATAATCAAAAGTCTTCTGTTGCTTCCTGACACTGTACGGATATCAATTACAGAGGAATTCCCACCCAGATAAACTGCGTACTTATCCCGTTCATTCAGTTTGGAAGAGTCATACAGTGATGTCGTTTTTCTTTGTTCATCTACATAATTCACCACAACATCATTGTCTTCCGCCTGAGGCACATAAATATTGATTTCTTCCTTCTCATCTAACCGGCATCCGCTTTTTGATGCAAGAACCCCATTAAAGGAGGCTGTAACCGGATAGGATACATATTCGACACTACTCTCTTGAATTCCCAGTGTTTTTGCCGCTTCCTGGAACACATAATAAGCTCCCTGAGAAGTCCAGTGATGATCTGTTTTATAATAAATCTTCTCATCCTTATGTTTATTCAGAACCTTAACTGCATTTACCCAGTTCACTGTATCTCCCAGTTCTTTCCTCACCTGACTGATGTACTGATTCTGATCTGCAGTGGATGCCAACGCAGGCAAAGAATCACTCAAAATATTCGCCGCATCCGGTACAAGCACCATACTGGTCTCCACATCCGAATACTGCTCTGCAAAAGCTTTCATGGCTTTCAGGTTTGTTTTCAGAACCTTTTGATCCGGAACAGCAATTTTTTCTAAAAGCTGTCCATCTTTTCCAATGTATACATCATTCTCTTCCCTGCTGCCGCCCAGACGGCTGATGCCAACTTTCAGGCTGCGCCAGATATCTCTTGCAAAAAACTGATCTGCCTGGTATTTTTCATACTGTTCCATATAGCTTCCGGAAACCATAGAAGTAATCGAAAAAGCCGGTTTTTGCGTCAGCATCCGATTTTCTTCTTCGGATTTCTCTTTCGAAGGAACAATCAGATTTATAACTGCAATGAGAAGAATGCAGCCCAGAAATCCTTTACCTATAAAATTTTCAATTCTCGTACGTTTTACTTTTCTATTCCTTGGTTTTCTACGCCTTTTCATACTCTCACCTAGAACCTAAAATATAAAAATGGATTAAATGATTCCGTTACTAAAAATGCAATGGATATCAAAAACATTCCCAGATATAAGATAACAGATACTGTATATTTTCCTGCACGTCTCTCCGGTATTCGCTGAATTCCTCTGAGTATTCCATATCCCAGAGAAGAGGAACCCAGTACTGCCAGCAAATACAAAAGCCAGTTCGAAGTCAGAAAGAAAAATCCCTGTCCATCCAGAAATCCACTTGCTCCGATTCCCAGCATTACACCCAGATACCTCACTGCATATCCCATTGACGGACTGAAAAACAGTACCCAGCCTACTAATATCAGAACCATTGCATAAATATGTCTTACTGCTTTTGGCCAGCGTTCCATGGCACTGCCCCATACGAATTTTTCTAATATGAGAATTACACCGTAATAAAGTCCCCATACAAGGAAATTCCATGCCGCGCCATGCCAGATTCCGGTCAGCATCCAGACAATTAACAGATTCCGTATAGTTTCTAACTGTCCGTTTCTGTTTCCTCCAAGCGGTATATAAACATATTCCCGAAACCATGTACTCAAAGAAATATGCCATCTGCGCCAGAATTCCGTCACACTTGCTGAAATATACGGATAGTTGAAATTCTGCCGAAATTCAAATCCAAACATTTTTCCCAATCCTATTGCCATATCCGAATATCCACTAAAATCAAAATAAATCTGGAAAGCATAAGACGCACACCCTATCCATGCTGTCAAAACAGAAAAACTTCCCAGCTGCATTTCAGATATCTGCTGGAATACCGACCCGATTGTATTTGCCAAAAGCACTTTTTTTGCCAATCCACGGATAAAATACATGGCTCCCTGCCCGAAACCGGTCAAATTCATTGTTCGATATTCCAACTGTTTTTCAATATCCACATAACGTACAATTGGCCCTGCTATCAGCTGTGGAAACATAGAAATATAAAGTGCGAAGTATAAAATCTTCTTCTGTGGTTTTACTTCTCCTCTATATACATCTATCACATAGGACAATGCCTGAAATGTATAAAATGAAATTCCAATTGGAAGAGGCAGACTCCTGTAAGGAATCTCAAACGGAAAAATTCCGTTCAGTGAATCCATGAGAAATCCATAATACTTGAAAAATCCAAGAAGCAGAAGGTTCAGTACCACTGTAAAAATCAGACTTCTTTTCTTCTTGATTGGATTTCCCTCTTTTTCAGCAATATCCATACCACACAGATAATTAAGCACAATTGACAAAATCATCAGAACCACATAAACCGGTTCTCCCCACGCATAAAAGAAAAGACTTGCCAGCAACATGACTATGTTCTTATATTTATACGGGACAAGAAAATATATTGCCATCGTAATCGGCAGAAATGTAAATAAAAACGTTATACTGCTAAACAGCATTCTTTCGTCCCCCTGATATTCTATAAACTTTTTGAAAAGGCATCTTCATAATGCTTTGCATTCGGAGAAACTGCATAAAAAACAAATCTTCCTCGTACGGAAACCTGCGCCTGCTCCAGCAGCTGTACTTGCTCAGGCGCATACCCTTCAAAGTCATTCTTTCTATTTTCCAAACGCTGCTCCACTGCCTGTTTCACTTCCCGTGCCTGCTCATCCGTTTTTGTCTTCACCAGCAGTACCTCTTCGGCAGACATACTGGACTTAGACATATACAGCATCACTCCATCATAATCCGCACTGTTCAGCCCATAGTATCTCTTTAATCCCTGCACATTTTTCTGCTCCATGCTTTCTGTATCCAGTGACGCTTCCACCTGTGCTTTTACCGCCTCAAAAGATTTTGTACTTCCACTTGTAAGACTCATAAGCAAGATAATATAAACTAAAATTATCGCTGCTGCCACATATTTAAGAGTTTCCGTCCTCCCCGGACGGCCTCCGCCTTTTATCCATTCTGTCATAAAGCAGCCACCTCCGCCATTCGTTTCAGCCAAAGTGGATAAAAGTCAGCTTTAAAATGAATTCCATCCTCTTCATAATACTGCTCTGACACCAAAGAAGTATTATCAATAAATGCCAGCTGATTTTCATCGCACATTTTCTTCAATTCCTCATTAAATTCCTGTACTTTCTGCAGCTGCGGTTCCTCTTCCTGCTTTGCCGCACTGGCCGGAAAAATTGAATTCACAAACAAGGTTGTATCAGGCAGTGCTGCCCTAATCTCTGCAATGACAGCTTTGTAACGCTTGATAAATACAGATGAATCTCCTTCTGTTGCCAAAAGATCGTTCATTCCATAAGACAGAAAAATTATCTGTGGATTAATCTCCTTCACCGTTTCAATCTGCTCATCCAAACCATCCAGCTGTACGCCTATTTTTGAAACTACGCTGGATGCATTTAGAATATCATATTCTTTCAAAGCCTCTGTAATAGAATCTCCCATTACAACAGAATTAGAAAACCGGCTTTTGAAATTCTGGGAACTTCCACTTGTTTCATCTTTCGCATCCAGCCTGTCTATCTTTTTTTCAATATCTTTGATATTTTCATTTTCCGCTGCTTTTATTACAGCAATTCCTTCTGATGTATCCACCTTGCTTCTCGAAAAATAATCTATCACTTCCGCAGTCAAAATAACTGCAAACAAGATAATAATCAGAAAAAGACCTATTATCATCAGACGTTTCTTTCTTCTTTTCATTCTTATCTCTTTCCGTATCTTTTTACATTTTTACATACAGTCTCATACTACTTTATAATACGGTTTTTGCCTGTAAAAGTCAATGTTTGCACTTGCCCTGATTTGACTCCCTATTCTGCTGTTTTTGTGGTATGATAAGAAGAACATACGCTGGATGCTTCTGACAGCATCACAGTTATTTTGGGAGGAACATTATGATTGCAATGAAATTAACCAATATAAAATCCTGCATGTCACACCTTCTTTTAGCAGAGACTTTCGACCACTTTCTTTTTATTGAAGGTGAAATCGTGACATTCAATACATTCAAGATAGACGGCTTTATTCAAAAGAGTTTCTTTTGTTCTGAAGAACTGGAGCAGATGAATTCCTTCCCTGAATATTCTTTGTGGAAACAGGTACGTGATTATTGTTTCGCAATTATTAAAGGAAAGAAAACACCCCTCAGCTTCAAATTTATTTTCAGCCTGTCTCCTAAAAATATCGCCCGTCTGATAGAACAAAACGAACTGGATTTTCAGGCAGATGATGTGCAGGGACTGTATATGAACATCCGCTATGAACAGGGTATACTCCAATGTATTACCGGAGTTTCTCTGAAAACATTTTCCATGGATAAATCTCTGGAACAAGCCTGGGACACGATGGTTCAAAAATTTTTCGCAAAACAGAATCTCGATTTTGAATTGCTGTAAGGGCAAAAAATGTGCTTTCTATGTTTATATGTTTCATAGAAAGCACATTTTTAATTTTTCATAGTTTTATCAATTTTCTATTTTGTTAAAAGCATCATAATCTCGTTGCTTCTCTGTACAAATGCGGTCATTTCCTGCGGACTAAGCGGTTTGTGTGCCAGCAGTGCCAAATCATACAGCTGTTTACAGATAATCGGCACATTTTTACTTCTCTTATGCTCTACCACAAACTTTACAAGCGGATGATTTACATTCAGAATCAGTGTTGCCTGGCCTCCGAACATTCCCGGATCCATACCGCCCATTCCATACATCTTCATCATCTCTTCCATACGTCTGGACTGCTCTGGAAGAACAGCCATAGATGCAACATTATCATCTTTCAGCTTTTCAACCTTAACATCCAGTTTATCATTTGCCAGTGCATCTCTGAAAATTTGAATCAAGCTGTCAGAAGTCTTTTTAAATTCTTCTTTTTCTTCCTCTGTCACTTCATCCTTGAGAGATTCATGCACATCTGCATCGATTCTCTGGAATCTAACATTTGAATTCTTCTGCTCCAAATATGTGATAAACGCGGAATCAATATTATGTGTCAGCAGCACGGCATCCTGTCCCTGTTCTTTGAACATATTAATATACTGGCTCTGCTGCTGTTCATTTGTTACATAGAAAATATTTGTCTTAATATCTTCTACATCATTTTCAGCCTTTTCTTCACTATTTTCCTGTCCTGCATCCTCTGTCTTTTCATTTGCAGTTACAACAGAACCACCATTTGCTTCAATACATTCTTCCAACGTCAGATATTTATGGTCTAAGTTCTTAAACAGGATAGAATTTTTTATTTTCTCTCCAAATTTCTCGTCTTTCAGACATCCAAATTTGATAAACGGGCTGATATCATCCCAATATTTCTCATAATTCTCTTTATCCGTTTTGAACATTCCATTCAGCTTATCTGCAACTTTCTTTGAAATGTAATCTGCAACTTTTGTAACAAATCCGTCATTCTGCAGTGCACTTCTGGATACATTCAGCGGAAGATCCGGACAATCAATGACTCCCTTTAATACCATCAGAAATTCAGGGATGACTTCTTTAATATTATCCGCAATAAAGACCTGATTATTGTACAATTTGATTGTTCCTTCAATAGAGTCATACTCTGTATTGATTTTCGGGAAATACAGAATTCCTTTCAAGTTAAACGGATAATCCATATTCAAATGAATCCAGAACAATGGCTCCTTATAGTCCATAAAGACTTTCCGATAAAATTCAATGTAATCTTCTTTTGTACATTCACTTGGATTCTTTGCCCAAAGTGGATGCGTGTCACTAATGGAAACCGGACGTCTGACAATCTTCGCTTTTTTCTTCGGTTCTCCTTCTTCTCCTTCTTTCGGCTCTTCTGTAATATGCTCTACAACTTCATCTGTATCCAGTAAATCCTCTTCGTCGATTGTTTCATACTCCGGCTCTGCGTTTTCTTTTGTAAGGAAAATCTCAACCGGCATGAAAGAACAGTATTTCTCCAGAACTTCTCTTGCCCGATATTCATTGGCAAATGCAAGACTGTCATCATTCAGATATAATGTAATCTCCGTTCCAACTTCTGTCTTATTACCTTCCTGCATCTCATACTCTGTTCCGCCTTCACTGACCCAATGTACCGGAGCGGCACCCTCTTTATAAGATAATGTGTCAATCTGTACCTCATCGGCTACCATAAATGCAGAATAAAATCCCAAACCAAAATGACCAATCATATCATCTTCGGTTGTTTTGTCTTTATATTTCTCAAGGAACTGTGTAGCACCTGAAAATGCAATCTGTGTAATATACTCCTCTACCTCATCTGCTGTCATTCCGATACCGTTATCGATGAACTTCATCGTCTTCTCTTCCGGATTAACAATCACCTGGATTTTTCCTTTATAATTATCCGGAAGTTCACATTCCCCCATCATATCCAGCTTTTTATACTTTGTAATCGCATCACATCCGTTGGACACCAGCTCTCGAATAAAAATATCATGATCGGAATATACCCATTTTTTAATTATCGGAAATATATTCTCACTATCGATGGATAAGTTGCCTTTTTTTGTTCCCATATCTAACACTCCTCTTTCTGATATTCTATCTTTACCTGAACTGAAACTCAGGTATTTCTTTTCTGTCTAAAAAATATTGTAGTACACAGATATTTAAAAGTCAACAGAAAATTAGCACTCTTCTGACAAGAGTGCTAATAAAACTATGAAATATATAAAATTTTTATAAACTTCCGATTAGATTTGCTCGTTTATAATCTGAAGTGCCTTTTCCAGCTGATTATCCGCATCCGGCCGGCTCTCATCATATTCATACTCAATCTCTACATCTGGTTTCACACCTTTTTTGTGAATACTTTCTCCACTCGGTGTAAAATATTCCGCCGTAGTTGTCTTCAGCATAGTTCCGTCTCCCAGATTCAGAAGTTCCTGGACAATTCCTTTTCCATAGGTTGTCATTCCGACAATCTCTCCGATTTCATAATCCTGCACTGCACCGGCAAATATCTCCGATGCACTTGCACTGTATTGGTTCACAAGTACTGCCAAAGGTTTCTGGAATTCATGTGTTCCATCACAGTCATAGTTTTCTGTTCTGCCATATTTGTCTTTCGTCGATACGATGTTCCCCTCCGGAAGAAGCAGCCTAAGTATATCTACAACCGTATCCACATTTCCTCCAGGATTATTTCTCAAATCCACAACAAGTCCTTGCATTCCCTGATTTTCAAGAGTATTGAAAGCGTTTTCAAACTGTTCATACGTCACTTTATCAAATTCACTGATATAAATATAACCAACTTTATTTTCTTTCATTTCATACTCAACCGTCTGCTTCTGTACGATTCCACGAATAGCTGTCAGCACCTGCTCTTCTCGTTCTTCACCCCGGTATACATGAAGAGATACTTCCGTGCCTTCTTCTCCCTTAATCCAGGATATGACCTCTTCCGTATCACTGTCTCCGACTTCATGGTCATCTACCTGAAACAGAATGTCACCTGCCTGCAATCCTGCTTTTTCCGCCGGACTCTCTTCATAGACTGTTGCAATCACAATCTCACCTGTTTTGGTATCTTTCGTCATCGCCGCTCCGATACCAGAATATTCTCCCGATGTAGATTCCAGGATTTCCTTTGTCTCCTCTTCATCATAATATACGGTATACGGATCTCCTAATGCATTTAAGAAGCCGGAATAAATCCCATCCTCCAAATCCTCCTGGGTTACATCATCACTGTAAAGATAATACTGATCTATAATTCTGCTGATTTTTTTCAGTTTACTTTCCGCTGCTTGCTCCGCCTTCTCCTGTTTTATCCGTACTCCATTCCCTGATATTATTATGTCCATAAAATCAGAAGCTTTTGTACATCCTACTACTACTAACAACATAATGAGGGCGCCAGAAAGCGCCCCCTTTATAAATCCTCTATGTTTTTCCATGCTTTATTACCAACTTTCAGAGTTTTAGAAATACTGATCCGGGCTTACTGCAACACCGTTTACTTCTACCTGGAAATGCAGATGTGGTCCGGTAGACTGTCCGGTACTTCCAACCTCACCAATCTGCTGACCTTTTTCCACATACTGACCGGCACTTACATAAATGCTGTTATGATGCATGTACTTTGTCACCAAACCATTTCCATGATCAATCACCACCCAGTTTCCGGCACTGCTGCTATATCCGGCAATTAAAACTCTCCCTGCTGCTGCTGCATATGTAGGCGTTCCTATTGGTGCCGCATAGTCATTTCCTTTATGTCCTCCGACTTCAAATTCACGGATTTCTCCAAAGTAACTGGACTGATACGTCATTCCCGGACATGGATGTGTGAAATATCCGTTGCCGCTTACCACGGGACTTGTAGAAACAGAGCTTCCTGTTTCCACGCTCTGGCTGTTCTGCTGCGCCGCTGACTGCTGTGCTGCAGCCTCCTGTGCAGCTTTCTCTGCCGCCTGCCTTGCAGCCTCTGCCGCTGCTGCCGCAGCTGCTGCTTCTTCCTGGCGTCTCTTCTCTTCTTCTACCAGTTTCTGAAGTGTCTGCATCTTTGCGCCAAGCTGACTGCTCAATTGGGCAAGTTCGACATCTTTATCTTTCAGAAGTTCCTGAACCTTATTCTGCTGGCTGATTAAATCATCCTGAAGTCCGTTCAGCTCCTGGTATTCCTGCTCCAAAGCTTTCTCTTTTTCTTCTACCTGTTTGACAGTTTTCTGATATTCTATCAGTTCATTCCTATCATATTCAGAAAGCTGAGAAATATACTCTGCTTTATTCAAAAAATCGCCGATATTTTTACTGGACGCAAGAACCTCTATAAACTGCGTATTTCCATTCTCATACATAAACTTGATACGCATCTTCATACTCTGATACTGTGTATTCTCATCAATTTTTGCCTGTACCAGTTCTTCTTCAGCTTGCGTAATCTCTTCTTGCTTTGCATTCAGTTTTGCCTGCGTTTCTTCCATATCAGCAGCAATTTCCTGAAGCTGTGCTTCAAAAGAATCCTTTTGGGCCTGTGCGCTGTCCTTCTGCTGCTGAAGCTGATCAACCTGATTCTGTGCCTCTTCAATGGTTTCAGCCTGAACTCCTGTACTCATACCCACACTCAGTGCTGCTGTCAAAAGAACGCTTACCACTGTTTTCTTACACCTGTTCATACGCACCACCTATACTTTCAAATGCTTGCGTACTGTAAAGAAACTTCCAATAAATCCAATTCCTACTCCCATCAGGATTCCGATTGGAAGGAGATAATGGTATACACTATCCACCGGAAGGAAGTCGATAATATTATTCAAGATACTGAATTTTGTCAAAATATAATTTACCGCTCTTCCATATAAAACATACAGCAATGCAAGCGGTATGAGTGCTCCGATAATTCCCATAATCAAACCTTCCAGGACAAAGGGAGAACGGACAACAAAATCCTTGGCTCCAATATATTTCATAATGGCAATCTCTTCTTTACGCACAGTAATCCCCATGGTAACCGTATTACTGATCAAGAAAATAGATACACCAAACAGTACCAGAATAATTGCAACAGATACATAGCCTACCAGAACATTCACACTTGACAGTGTATTGGCAACTACATCCGATTTGTTAACTCTGCGGACGCCGTCCAGTTCCTGTGCAAACTTTACCAGTTCTTTCTGTGTCGCAGATAATGACTTGCTTTTATCAATAATACCTGCATTGTCATCACTGATGGTTTTCATATACACTTCATAGTTGCTTGCTCCGGCCAGAGGATTATCATCTTTAAACCCATCTGCAAGCTGCGGATTATCTCCAAAATATTCTTGCTTAAATGTATCCCAAGCCTCATCTTCAGAAACATATTTCACTTCCGAAACATCATCTCTGCTTCTCAGTGCATTTCCAATATTCTCAATCTGTTCATCCGTAGCATTCTCATCAAAGAATACCGTAATTGCCACACCCTCCTCTGCTGATCTGACAATATGCTGAAAATTCAATATAATGGAAAAGAACAATCCAAAGAGAAAGATACACGCTGTCATCGTTGCAACAGATGCAATTGAGAACATCTTATTTCTTCCGATATTCTTAACCCCCTGTTTGCCTATATATCCTAATGTACTAATCCTCATCTATATACCCACCTTTTTGTTCATCACTTACGATTACGCCCTGTTTCATCGTAATTACACGTTCGTTCATCTCGTTTACGATTTCCTGGTTATGAGTTACAACCAATACTGTTGTACCTCTGTCGTTCGCTTCCTTCAAAAGACTCATAATCTCCCATGAATTCGTCGGATCCAGGTTTCCAGTCGGCTCATCTGCCAACAAAATTGCAGGTTCATTTACAATTGCCCTTGCAATTGCAACACGCTGCTGTTCTCCCCCTGACAGCTCTTTTGGAAAAGACTTGTACTTCTGTGCAAGTCCCACAAGTGAGAGTGCCGCCGGCACCTTCCTTTTGATAACCCTTGTCGGCGTCTCTGTTACACGCAGTGCAAAAGCAATATTTTCATAAATATTACGGTCTTTCAAAAGACGGAAGTCCTGAAAGACAACCCCGATACCTCTTCGGTATTTTGCAATGTTACGATGTTTCATCCGGTTCAAGTTCTGCCCATTGACAATGATTGTGCCTTCTGTTGGATCAAGTTCTTTCATAATCAGACGAATCAGTGTTGACTTTCCGGAACCGCTGTCTCCAACGATAAAAACGAACTCTCCCTGTTCGATTTTAACAGACACGCCATTTAAAGCAGCATTCCCCTTGGAATACTCCTTCGTTACATCTCTTAACTCAATCATATGCTCCTCCTAATTATCCATACGCTTCTAGTACTCCAATGTCTCCATGTACTTCATGTATTTCACTACCATAAGAGCAATCTTGAATGTAATCGCATCTTCAAATACGCGTAAATCAAGACCTGTACTCTTCTGGAGCTTATCTAAGCGGTACACCAGAGTGTTTCTGTGAATGTACAGTTGTCTGGACGTTTCTGATACATTCAGACTATTTTCAAAGAATTTGTTAATCGTCGTCAATGTTTCCTCATCAAATTCGTCCGGTGATTTCCCCTCAAAAATCTCTCTGATAAACATCTTACATAATGGAATCGGAAGCTGGTAGATCAGTCGCCCAATTCCCAGTGTACTGTATGCCACGATATCCTTTTCGTCAAAGAAAATCTTACCGACATCCAGTGCCAGCTTTGCTTCTTTATAAGATTTGGAAACTTCCTTGATGTCATTGACAACCGTACCATATGCAATATGGATATGTTCTTCTCCACATTCCGTGCGAAGGGTGTCCATCATATCTTTTGCCATCTTCTCCAGTTCTCTGCTTCCATCCCGTTCTGTCAGTTCTTTCACTACAATGATATTTTTCTCATCCACTGCTGTGATAAAGTCTCTTGACTTGCCGCCAAGAAGATTTCTGACATTGTCAAGTGCAACGCTGTCTTTTTCATGCGATGTTTCAATAATAAAGATAACACGTTTTACTTCTGTGTCAATATGTAATTTTTTTGCTCTGTTGTAAATATCTACAAGAAGAAGGTTGTCTAAAAGCAAGTTTTTGATAAAATTGTCTTTATCAAATCTTTCTTTATATGCGACCAGAAGACTCTGTATCTGGAAAGCTGCAATCTTTCCCACCATGTAGACATCTTCACTTTCTCCGCCTGCAAGCAGAACATATTCCAGCTGCTGCTCATCAAAAATTTTAAAAAACTGGCATCCTTGTATTACCTGGCTGTCTGCCGGAGATTCTACAAATGACAGCACGGCACTTTCATGATTCCATGTATCATCAAACGTAGTAGCAAGCGCTTTCCCTTCCGTATCGAGAACACAGAAATCAATTCTGGAAATACCTTTCAGTCCTTCGATTGTATTTTGAAGTATTTGATTTGAAATCATCTTTTTATCCTCCGCTCATTTGTTTAATTCAATGTGCATATTTCACAAGTGTTCAGTCTGCAAAACACACCATACACTTATATATATTTTATATACTAATGCAAAACATCAAAAAAAGAAAGAGGAAATCCACTTTCTTTATGCATTTTCTCATAATTTTATAAAAAAATTATATTTTTTAAAATATACATAGTATACAAAATCATATTACTTATTCTCTTCGCTTCTCTGTTGCTGCCCCACCAGATACCGAAAAATCTTTTTCCTGAAAAACCTTTGAATGCGTTCCTTTTTTCGTTTCTTCATATAGTTCTCTTTCAGAACATCACCACATCCAAACCAGATTCTTGCATTTAGAAGCGCACTGTTTTTCTGAATAAACAGTTCCTGCTCCGGAGACGGCAGAATCGAAAAAATGCAGTCTGTTTCCGCTCCGTTGATATCATTGATGACATTCTCCTCCAAATCCCCATCTTCCGGAAGAATCCCATGCCCTGCTATAATAAGATGCCTGTCATATTCCTTCATCGCATTCTCCAGCTCAAGAAGCTCCTCCTCTGAACGTGCGACAAGAAATACTCTTTTTTTATTTTTCTGCAGATATCTCAAAAACATCCTCAGGAATACCTGATTTGATATATCGCGAATCAGATTTTTATCCGAAATGCCGGCCGCCTCAAGAATTTCCTGCTCGCCGGGAATTACCAGATCCAAAGACTCCACCGCATCTTTCCATTCCGGCTTTTCCTTCCCCCGCAGCAGCATATCCATTGTTACAATCTCGATGGTGCTGACTGATTCACTCTCCATATACTGTACAGCTCTGTGCATTGAGTCTTTCGCGCAGAGTCTGTCCAGCTCTACATTCAAGATATTCATCTTACTTTCCATCTAACTCACCTGTATTTCTTCTCTCCAGTTGTCCAATTGTACCAAATATGATGCTGTTTGTAAAGCCTTTATTATGAAATGTGGGATGTCCATTCTCTCTGAACACCCCACATCCCTTATCTTCCGCCGGAAATTCATATCAATCTGCTATAATTTCCCTGCCTTAGTCTTCTATTCTGCCACATTCTCTTTTTCGCTCATCCGCCGTTTGGTCATCAGTCCTCCGATTCTTCCCGTTTCCTTAGATGACAATGATTTCCATCCTTCATCTAAGACCCTGTCCAGAAGTCCCAGCTCTTCGGCAATTTCATACTTCAACTTTTCTTCCGGCTCCATGTCTTTGATATCTTCCAAACTGATTTTCTTCTTTTTCATGGTATGCTCCTTCTTTCCTTTTTTCAGGAGTGTTGCCGGAAATTTATCTGCTTATTCGAAAGTTACTGTATTAGTTTTTATCAGGTATAATCACGGCTCCAATAAAATACGCCAGAATTCCAGTTCCAAAACTGGCACAAGTAAACAATACCATTGCCAGTCGAAGCAATACCGGATCTACATTAAAATATTCTCCAATTCCTCCACATACTCCACAAATCATCCTGTTATCTTTTGAACGATATAATCTTCTTGGTTCCATAGCCTAATCTCCTTTCTGAAATGAAACATTTACATTTCCTAATCCGCAGTCGATTTTCATCTCTTTCTGCGCATTGTTTTTTATCTTTTTCTCACCGCTGATTCCACCATACTGTTCATCGTGAATCGTGATGCCTCCAAGTCCATACTCTAAATCATAATTGTAATCACTGTATTTACCTGTATCTTCATAAGAAATATTTCCTACTCCGCAGTCCATCCCCACACTTTCGGAAACACTTCCTGTCAGCATGACCATTCCTGTTCCACACTCAATATCCAGATTATTTGCCTTAAAATTTCTGATTTCTGCATATCCCGCACCGATTTCTAAATTCATATTCTCTGCCTGAAGCTCTTCCACCCGCATACTGCCGGCTCCCACATCAACAGACACTTCTCTTAGGCTCTGTCCTTTAGGCAGGAAGACAACCAGCTTCCCAGTATCATTTTTTCCAAATCTTTTCCAGATATTCCGGTTTTCTGATTTTATCTTTAATTCTGTTCCTTCTTTTTTAATCCACAGATTATCCTGAAGTTCCGATGCAAGGTTCTCTACGCTTACTTTCACTTCCGACGAATCACTTGAGATGATTTCCAGTTCTACGTAGGTGACATCAATATCCAGTTCTTTCACATCGGTATACCCCTGTTCTTCCCCAGTCCATTCAGCCACCTCACTGCCATCATAATCGATATCCTGGTCATCATCTCTCCAGTAATGGGAAGCTTCGGAAATTTCATTTTGGAAAAATTTCCTAAGACTCTCCCCCCCTCCGATACACGCACCTGCCACAGTCATCAGGATTCCAGTTCCTGCAATCACTGCACAGATAATCCAAAAAATTTTCCACATCTTTTTCATCTATTAAGACACCGCCTTTCCATGAAATGGCTTCCTGCAGATATTTACAATACATTTGAAAATCGCCGGATACATCACAATGCACAATTTTACTGTAACAACAGTAGCCACAACTCCAATTGCCAGTGTGATCAGACCTATTCCACTAATCATCAAAGCAGCCGGTGCCGATACAAATAAAAGAGTAATTCCGCCAATCACCGTCACAAGTCCTGTCACTGCCAGCGTAACAGCAAGTAGTACAAGCCCTCCAAAAAATATAAATCCTGCACATATAAGAGCAATTACAATTCCCAGAACTGCGAAAAGAATCGGTCCTAATGTCGGTATCACTGCCAGCGCAATTAAAATTACCAGTATAATTTTCAGTGTCTTGCTTGTTCTTGGTGGTGTCTTATATTCACTGATTTCTCCATCCCGGTACCCTGTTTCCGTAAATTCGTCATCCCTTCCAGTCGGATTCATATCTTTTTTTATCATCGCTGCAACTTTTTCCGGACTTCCAAGCTCCCTCAGCACCTGAGCTTCATTTTCAACTCCGGCATCATTAAAATAATCTTCATAATACTGCAGTGCTTCTCTGCGTTCTCCCGCCGGAATATCTCCCAGCAGCTCTTCCAGCCTTGTCATAAATTCATTCCGGTTCATGCAGTCACACCTCCCTCAAATATTTCATAAATCTTTCTTGAATAATTCTTCCACTCCACTTTATAGAGATTCAGCTGTGCCATTCCTTTTTCAGTCACTTTATAATATCTCCGGTTTCTCCCGTCAAACTGCCTGTCATATACTTCCAGACACTCATCTTTCTGAAGTCTTCTCAAAACCGGATACAGCGTAGATTCTGATACATCAATCGCACTTCTGACATCCTGGGTAATCTTATAACCATATGTACCTTCGTCCTCGTGAGAGACAACCGCAAGTACGATTGCGTCTAACAATGCGGCACCAGTATTAAATACCATAGAATCCCTCCTTTGTTATACTATTTTGCTATTAATATTATTTGTTTGACTATATTATATTCTGTATAATATTAGTTGTCAATATAATATTATTTAAGATTTTCTAAAGAAATATTCGTTCTCCCTACACAAT
>CASERA010000162.1 GCA_949290175.1 uncultured Ruminococcus sp. | reverse complement strand
GGTTATAAGATCAAGTCAGCAACTGCATAACCTTAACTTTTCAATATTCAATTTTTAAAGCAGCCACCGAAAGATGGCTTGTTTGTCGTGCGGTTAAGGGAATGGATACCCTCTACTTTTCATTTTCAATCTTCTCTCCTCTGTAAATTAAAAGTAGCTTTATTCTATCATGTCCATATATAAGAATAAATAAAACGACATTTTTTATCAAGTATGTTTGACATCTTATTTATTTACTAGTACAATTTTTTTATTTCGTAGGAAAGAATGTTGGAATATCAGGAATAAAAAGGAGAAGGGTAAATGGCAACAGAGCTGGAAAAATACTATAACAAATTCTGTGAGGATAAAAGGTTGACAAGAAGGCATGGACAGGTGGAATACATCACATCCATGAAGTATATTCACCAGTATTTGGAGGGGAATGGAAATAAAAGTGAAGTAAAGATTCTGGATGTAGGTGCCGGTACGGGCAGGTATTCTGTACAGCTGGCACGGGAGGGCTATGATGTCACGGCAGTAGAGTTGGTAAAATATAATCTGGGAATATTGAAGTCAAAGGGAAGCAATGTAAAAGCATATCAGGGAACTGCATTAAATCTGTCCAGATTTGCAGAAAATACATTCGATATGACACTTGTATTTGGTCCAATGTATCATTTATATACATTTGAAGATAAGGTACAAGCCTTAAAAGAGGCAAAACGGGTGACAAAAGAGGGTGGAATTATTCTGACAGCATACTGTATGAATGAATATAGTATTCTGACGTATGGATTTAAAGAAAATCATATTTGCGACAGCCTAAAGAGTGGAAAAGTAGATGCTGAATTTCATGTAGTGGCCGAACCGGAAGACCTGTATGATTATGTAAGATTGGAAGATATTAGTCGAATAAATGAAGCGGCAGGGGTGAAGAGAATCAAATTGATTTCAGCGGATGGACCTGCTAATTACATGAGGCAGACATTGAATGCTATGGATGAGGAAACATATCGTACTTTTATAGAATATCACCTTTCAACGTGCGAAAGATACGAGCTGTTGGGAGCAAGTGCACATACCCTGGATATTTTACAGAAAAATCAGTAATAAAACAGAGTCTGGAAAATCAGAGTATGTACTATGCTCTTCTAAAATAATGTTATATTACATCTGGTCAGCTTTTTCCACAAATCCCCGGATAACGCTGCAGGAAGCATGGAAGGCAGCCTGCTCTTCTTCTGTAAGCTGGATTTCCAGAATTTGTTCTACGCCATTTTTTCCGATGACACAAGGAACACCTGCAGGGATACCCGTTTCGTTATATTCTCCTTCCAGAAGGACAGAAACCGGGAGAATCCGTTTTTCATCGTGAATAACTGCACGAACAATGTTGCTGAGTACAGCTCCTATTCCGAATTCTGTACAGCCTTTGCCTTCTACAATATGGAAGCCGCAGACTTTATCATCTTTACTGATTTGCTGAAAATCTAATTTATCCTTCAGCTCTGGGTGCAGGGTGATATATTCCTGGATCGGAATACCTCCGATATATACATGAGAAGCGGGAATAAACTGCGAATCACCGTGCTCGCCCATGCAGTAAGCCTGGATAGAATTTCTGTCAACACCGGTAATTTCAGAGAGCATTCTGCGCAAACGTGCGGAATCCAGAGAGGTTCCGGTGCTAAATACTTGATTTTTGGGGAGTCCAAGCCTTTTCCGGAGAAAATCACCGATAATATCTGCAGGATTTGAAATACTGATTAAAATACCATGAAATCCTGAATTTTTTAAAGGTCCTACAATGGAATTCATCATTTTAATCGAATCATCAAACATATCAAGACGAGTCTGGCCTGGAAGACGGCTCTTTCCGGCAGCCATAACGACAATCTGTGCATCGGAACAGTCGGAATAGTCACCCGCCCGTACGGTAAAACGTCTGTCCAGACTGGATGCCATATCATCTAAATCCAGTGCCTGCATAGCAGCTTTTGTTTCATCAATGTCTATGAATACGATTTCATCCGCCATATTCTGCATCATCAGGCAGAGGGCACAGTGTGAACCTACATGTCCGGCTCCGATAATAATTATTTTACCTGGTTTTATTTCTGACATAATAATCCCTCCATATAGAAATTTTGTTCGCAGTTAGATAATGGAACAAGAACAAATCTATTACTTAATATTCAGTGTATCATTTTCGTAATACAATGTAAATAGAGTGCACTCTTTTTTGCGCCATAATCCGGCGATAATACCGGGAGGACAGAAATAAAAGTTTTGTTTCAAAGATGAAATGTTAACTAAAATAAACAATAGGTTGACAATATGACATTCGTTTTTTATACTGTCTATAAAGAAAGAAAAAGGAGAATAAAAAATGGTGACAAAAGCAAAATTTCTTACAACGAAGCAAATGGTATTAATAGGAATGATGACGGCATTAACTTGTATTTTGGGACCGTTTAGTATTCCTATTCCTGTTAGCCCTGTGCCGATATCTTTTACAAATCTTGTAATTTATCTTTCTGTATATGTACTGGGAATGAAGCATGGCACAGTTAGTTGTGTTGTTTATCTGCTTCTGGGGCTGGTTGGTCTTCCGGTTTTTTCTGGATTTAGCGGAGGAGTGGGAAAGATTGCAGGACCAACAGGCGGATATCTGATAGGGTTTCTTTTTCTGGCATTGATTGCAGGATTTTTTATTGAATATTTTCAAGGAAAATTAATATTTGCAGTAATAGGGTTGATTATGGGCACAGCAGTATGTTATCTGTTTGGAACGATTTGGCTGTCTGCGCAGATGGGGCTTGACTTTATAGCAGGTTTGGGTGTGGGAGTAATTCCATATCTTCCTGGTGATGCCATAAAAATTGTGATTGCATGTGTGGTTGGTCCCAAATTAAGGGCAGCGGCAAGACAGTAAAACGAAGAGAAGGAAGCCAGAGTGGCATCGGGGACATCAAACACTGAGCATTTAAAGAGGAATCATCTGGCTGCATGCGCTCCACAAGGAAGAAGCTGTAAAAAGAATTCCGAATACCGTTGTAAAATACCAGAGTAAAAGACGTCCAGTCATGTTTTGACTCCGGATAAAGCAGGAGATATTTTTTGATTTTCGAAGCAGGAAAATAATTCCAATCAAAATTAATCCGTTTGTAATCAGAATATCGAGCATATTTGAGGCAGCAGCTGGAAGAACTCCCAGCAGCTTTGGAAGGAGTTCACCAAAAATCATATTATTTGCTATATGCAGCAGAATGCTGTGCCAGATAGAATATTCCATGGCGATATATCCAAGAATAAGACCTGCTCCCATGGCAAAAGGAATCTGAGCAAAATTTGAATGCATCAGAGCAAATACCAGGGAAGAAGCCAGCAGTGCAAACCATTTTCCAAATGACTCTAGTGATTTTAGGACAGCTCCCCGGAAAATAAATTCTTCCACGAGGGGGGCTGCAAAAGCAGAATAGAGAAACATAGAAAGAGTCAGGGAATTACCGGTGGCAGCCTCCAGGGAGTTGGAAAGAGAGAGACCAAAATGGTTTGCGAGCATCTCCAGGAAAACATACATATAGGAAGAAATATATTGCATGAGCATAAAAAGACCAAGGAAACACAGGAATTTTCCAGCACTCATTTTTGAGTGGACAGGCAAAATCTGTGTTTTGAAAAAATCTGGTTTTTTCCATAGTATAAAAATCCCCAGGCAAAGTAATGAAGAAATCAAATACCAGATTCCTCCTTCTAAAAAATTGTCGGTGTGTGGGAGAAAATTATACAGCAGCATTATCATAAAAGATACTAGAAGATTGAATAAAATTTTATACAAGAAGAGCATACCGCTGATTTTATTAAATTCATGTTTTATCCATTTCTTTGTTTGTCTATCCATCTTATCTCCGTTCAAAATATTTTTTGATTATTATAGCATATTATCTTCTCTGATAAAGACAGTTCACAGAATTTTCTTCAATCAAAAATCCGTATAAAAATTTTAGATTGTCAAGCGGCTGATTTATTTTATTGTTAGGTACTTGAAAGCCGTAAGCTGTTATGGTAGTATGTAGAACGGTTAGTCATAACTATCAATATTGAGTTCAAAGAAACTTTAGGTAGAAAAGAGAAGGAGACAATATGAAAAAAAATCCAATAAAAATTTTGTGGTTGTTATGTGCGTTCTTATTTTTAGGAATCGGTATGGTCGGAGTGGTTGTTCCAGTTCTGCCGACCACGCCCTTTCTTCTGCTGGCGTCTTTTTGCTTTTCAAAAGGTTCTAAGCGCTTTCATAACTGGTTTATGGGAACAAAACTATATCAAAAACATTTGGAAAGTTTTGTGAGGGAACGGGCAATGACGCTCAAGACAAAACTATGTATTTTGCTTCCGGCATCTGCGATGCTATTGTGTGCATTTTTCATGATGCAGAATCTGCCAGGACGGATTTTTATTATATTTTTGATTCTGTTTAAATATATCTATTTTTTTACAAAAATCAGAACAGTGGAAATCGAGGAATCTTAAACGATGAAAAATATTGAAAAAAGATATGTTGAGAAAGAAAAGATAGAAGATAAAAGAGAAAAAGAAAAGCAGATTGTAGATTTAATGATACAGCTATACTGCAGGAAAAAACATAAGGGGCGGGAAAATGTGAACGGATTCTGTGAAGAATGTGAAAAACTCAGTACATATGCGAGGCTGCGTGTGGATAAATGTCCTTTTATGGAAACCAAGACTTTCTGCAGTAATTGCCAAGTACATTGCTATAAAACGGAAATGCGTGAAAAAATTCGTGAAGTAATGCGGTTTTCGGGACCGAGAATGTTATTGCACCATCCGATGATGGCAATCCGGCATGTCATTAGTTCGATGAGGGAAAAGAAAAAATTGGAAAGGGATAAGAAACATGATTAAAACAAGATTAATGAAGTTGTTGAAAGGTTCCGGCAAATATATCGGTGCAAATATCTTCTGGCAGTGGATTGCATTGTTGTTTCAAATTGCCTCCGTGTTTTCAGCAGGGAATATGTTGGAGCAGCTATTGGCAGGACGGTTGGAACAAAGAACATTGCTGATTACGGCAGGTATTGTACTGGCATCCATAGTGATGCGTTTTATCTGTGAAAAACAGGCGGCATTGGCATCTTATAAAGCGAGTGCGGATGTAAAGGCAGTCCTTAGAAGAAATATTTATGAAAAGTTATTGCGTCTGGGTGCGGCATACAAAGAAAAAGTGCCGACATCCGAAGTAGTGCAGGTGTCGGTGGAAGGTGTGGAGCAGTTGGAAATTTATTATGGAAGGTATCTTCCACAACTGTTTTACAGTCTTCTCGCACCTGTGACCCTGTTTATTTTACTGTCGCCAATTAGTATGAAAGCGTGTATTGTACTTTTAATCTGTGTGCCGCTGATTCCATTGTCCATTGTGGCAGTCCAGAAATTTGCGAAGAAACTTTTGAGTAAATACTGGGGAATTTATACAGAACTGGGAGACAGTTTTCTCGAAAATTTGCAGGGACTTACAACCTTGAAAATCTATCAGGCAGATGAGCAAAAGGCAAAAGAAATGGATGAGGAATCGGAGCGTTTTCGAAAAATTACAATGAAAGTTCTGACAATGCAGCTTAATTCAGTGAGCGTAATGGATATTGTTGCATATGGAGGAGCGGCGATAGGTATGATCGTAACGGTAAATGAATATCTTGCAGGGAATGTGACTCTCGCCGGAGCATTTACGATTATTCTGCTTGCCTCTGAATTCTTTATTCCACTTCGTCTTCTGGGTTCCTTTTTCCATATTGCAATGAATGGAATGTCCGCCAGTGACAAGATTTTCCGGATCCTGGATATGGAAGAACCACAAAGCGGTTCCGAAGTGCTGTCAGGAGAACAGATGGATGTCAGTCTTGAACATGTAGGGTTTTCTTATGAGGCGGAACGAAATGTTCTGGAAGATATTTCTTTGAAAATACCATCTGGAAGTTTTGTTTCTCTGGTAGGTGTGTCCGGATGCGGAAAAAGTACAATTTCTTCTCTTTTGACAGGAAGAAATAGAAGATTTTCCGGAGAAATTCGAATCAACGGAATACCGGTTGATTCCGTGAAGGAATCCAGTCTGATGCAGCACATTACTCTGGTCAGACATAACAGTTATTTGTTCAAAGGAACGGTAGAAGAAAATCTAAAGATGGGAAATCCGAATGCATCTAAAGAAGAAATGGAAGCGGTTTTGAAACAGGTGAACTTGTATGAATTCCTGCAAACACAAAAAGGGCTGGATACACTTCTGGAAGAACAGGGAAGCAACTTGTCAGGTGGACAGAAACAGCGTCTTGCCATAGCCAGAGCGCTCCTTCATGATACGCCGATGTATATTTTTGATGAGGCGGCTTCAAATGTCGATGTGGAAAGTGAAGACCAGATTATGGAGGTAATCCAAAGACTGTCAAAAACAAAGACTATTTTATTTTTTTCTCATCGGCTGGCAAATGTGGTTTCTTCCGATTGTATTTATATGCTGGAAAATGGAAAGATTACGGAAAGTGGTACACATGAAGAGTTGATGCAGGCATCCGGAGGTTATGCACGGATGTATCAAAAGCAGCAGGAATTATGCGAAGTAAGGAGGATAGAAGCATGAAACGAAGAGGCGGAATACAAATAATGGGGAAATTAATCGGATTGATTCGTCCGCTGCTTCATGTTATGGCAGTGGCAGTATTGCTGGGAGTAGCCGGATATCTTTGCGCAATTTTCCTGACAGTAATGGCGGGTGCAGGAATCCTGAACGTTATGGGATTATGGAAATTCGGTTCATTGACAGCAATTTTTGTGTGTCTTGTGGCAGCGGCAGTTTTACGCGGAATTCTTCATTACGGAGAACAGGCATGTAATCATTATATTGCGTTTAAGTTGCTGGCATTAATCAGACATCAGGTATTTGCAGTTTTAAGGAAACTTTGTCCGGCAAAACTGGATGGAAAAGACAAAGGAAATCTAATTTCAATTATTACATCAGATATTGAGCTCTTAGAGGTATTTTATGCACATACAATATCTCCCATAGTGATTGCCGTACTGACATCCTTAATTATGGAAATTTTCTTTTTTAAATATCATATTCTCATAGGTGCTTTTGCACTGCTTGGGTATCTGGCAATCGGAGTGCTGGTTCCTGTATGGAATTCAAAGCGAGGCTCAGATAAAGGAATGGAATTCCGAACGAAATTTGGAGATTTGAACAGCTTTGTTTTGGACAGCCTGCGCGGTCTGGATGAGACAATTCAGTATGGATGCGGAGAAAAAAGAGAAAAACAGATGTCAAAAAAGAGCTGTGAGTTGGATGAAAAGCAGAAATATATGAAGAAACTGGAAGGAACTCAAAGAGGAGTGACCAATGTTCTAATTCTTATTTTCTCTTTCGGAATGTTATTTTTAAGTACTTGGCTGTATCAGATGGGACAGATGGACTTTCAAGGAGTTCTGCTTTGTACGATTTTGATGATGAGTTCTTTTGGACCGGTTGTAGCGTTATCAAGTTTGTCGAATAACCTGATGCAGACACTGGCAAGTGGAGAGCGTGTATTGGCACTTCTGGAGGAAGAGCCTCGTATAGAGGAAGTGGAGAATCAACCAGAGGCACAATTTGATTCAATTACATGTGAAAATCTGGATTTTGCATATGAAGAAGAACAGATTCTGAAGAATTATTCCATTTCTATTTCAAAGGGCAGCAGAATTGGAATTCATGGGAAGAGCGGTTCGGGAAAATCTACACTTCTTAAACTGTTGATGCGTTTTTATGATGTGGATGGAGGCAAGATTCAAATCGGGGACAGAGAGATTAAAACTGTGAATACAAGGGAACTGCGCAATATGGAAAGTTATGTAACGCAGGAAACTTGCCTGTTCCATGATTCCATTGCCAACAATATTGCAGTTGCGAAGCTGGGAGCTTCTAGAGAAGAAGTTGAGGAAGCAGCAAAGAAGGCTTCTCTCCATGATTTCATTATGAGTCTGCCTCAGGGATATGATACTCCTGTGGGAGAGTTGGGAGACACGCTGTCCGGTGGAGAAAAACAAAGAATTGGACTTGCAAGAGCATTTCTGCATGATGCACCACTTCTGCTTCTGGATGAGCCAACCAGTAATCTGGATTCATTGAACGAAAGTATTATTCTGCATTCTTTAAAAGAAAAGTGTGGTGATAAGACAGTAATCCTGGTATCTCATCGTGAATCTACGATGGCGGCAACACAGAAAGTGTATCAGATGGATAATGGAAGAATTTCATAAAAATATCTGAAACTATTAATTTGAATATAAAAGAATTATCGGATACAGTTTTAAATTTTTGTGTCTGCCCTCTTGTTGATATTTGAAATTCATAATATAATTAGGTGTGGTCAAATAAAAACAGCAAAATAGAAGTAAGGACTAGTTTGTAAAAGGAGCGGCAGTATGGGAAAATATGATGTAGTTATAATTGGTGCAGGTCCGGGAGGAATTTTTGCAGCATATGAATTAGTGCAGAGAGAACCTCAGCTTAAGATTGCAGTCTTTGAGGCGGGAAATGCACTGGTGAAGCGGAAGTGCCCGATTGATGGGAAAAAAGTAAAAAGTTGCATTAGTTGCAAGACTTGTGCGATTATGAGTGGATTTGGAGGTGCGGGTGCATTTTCAGATGGAAAGTATAATATTACAAATGACTTCGGTGGAACGTTGTATGAATATATAGGAAAAGAAAATGCAGTCGATCTTATGAAGTATGTTGATAATATCAACATGAAATATGGTGGAGAAGGAACAAAGATGTATTCGACTGCAGGAACGAAGTTTAAAAAAGTTTGTATGCAGAACAAGCTGAAGCTTCTGGATGCATCTGTAAGACATTTGGGAACAGATATCAACTATGTGGTATTGGAAAATATTTATGAGGAATTGAGAGATAAAGTTGAATTCAGATTTAATTACTGCGTGGACAGGCTTGAAATTATAGAAGGCGGATACAGAGTTTTTGGTAATGAACAGTACGATGACTGCAGTAAGTGTATTGTATCTGTTGGCAGAAGTGGAAGTAAATGGATGGAAGAAGTCTGTCGCGATTTGAAGATTCCTACAAAATCAAATCGAGTAGACCTGGGAGTCAGAGTAGAGTTGCCGGCGGAAATTTTTTCACATCTGACGAATGAATTGTATGAGAGTAAGATTGTGTACCGTACAGAGAAGTTTGAAGACCGGGTGCGTACATTCTGTATGAATCCGAATGGTATCGTTGTAAATGAGAATACGAATGGAATCGTAACGGTGAATGGACACAGTTACGAAGACCCGGAAAAACAGACTGAAAATACAAACTTTGCATTACTGGTTGCAAAACACTTTTCTGAGCCTTTTAAAGATAGTAATGGATATGGAGAAAGTATTGCCAGACTTTCCAATATGCTGGGAGGCGGTGTTATTGTACAGCGTTTTGGGGACTTGATTAGAGGACGTAGAAGTACGCAGGACAGAATTGAAGATAGTTTTGTAAGACCGACTCTATCTGCGGCACCGGGAGATTTGAGTCTTGTACTGCCTAAAAGAATACTGGATGGCATCATTGAGATGATATATGCGCTGGATAAGATTGCCCCGGGGACAGCAAATGACGATACCCTGCTGTATGGAGTGGAAGTGAAGTTCTACAATATGGAAGTAGAGCTGAATGAGCATCTGGAAACTCTGCACAAAGGTTTATATGTGATTGGAGACGGAAGTGGTGTGACTCATTCATTATCACATGCATCGGCAAGCGGTGTGTATGTAGCACGTGAAATTGCAGAAGCATCCCGCGCTTAATGCATGTTATATAGAGAAGCAGAGTAAAACGCAAGAAGGAATGTATCAATCGGTACATTCTTTCCTGCGTTTTTGTTTTGAAAAATCTAAAGGAAATCTATGAAAAATTTATCTGCCGGTACTGCGCAAAGGATTTGTGCTTACGGCATAGGTGGAGGAATGAAAAAGAAATGTTAAATAGGAATATAGTGAATTTTATCGGCTGTGAGGCGGAATATGAAGAGGCAGATATTGTTATATTTGGTGCACCGTTTGATTCCGCAGCTTCCTGTCGTCCAGGAGCACGGTATGGAAGCAGGGCAATTAGGGAAGAATCTTATAGTATGGAAACGTATAGTCCATACCAGGGAAAAGATTTGAAGGATTACCGGATTTTTGATAGTGGAGATTTAGTGCTTCCAATTGGTGATGCAAAAAAAGTAGTTGCGGAAATACAAAAATGTACAGAAACAATATTCAATGATGGAAAAATTCCATTTATGATTGGCGGAGATCATTTAGTTACTTTGGGAAGTATTTGTGCTGCCGCAGTGAAATATCCGGATTTACATCTTATTCACTTTGATGCACATGCGGATTTAAAAGAAGATCATCTTGGTGTTCATAACTCTCATGCTTGTGTGATTCGTAAATGCTGGGAAATTCTGGGGGATGGAAGAATATTTCAATTTGGAATCCGCTCTGGTTCCAGAGAAGAGTTCCGCTGGGCACAGAAAGGGCATGTAAGGATGAACAAATTTAACCTGGACGGGTTGTCCCAAATAATAAAAAAATTAGAAGGAAAACCTGTTTATATTACCGTCGATTTGGATGTGCTGGATCCAGCGATATTTCCGGGGACAGGAATGCCGGAAGCAGGCGGGATTACTTTTATAGAACTTATGAATGCGTTGATCGAGACTTCTCAGGGCTCCTATGTGGTAGGATGTGATGTGAATGAACTAAGCCCGGCACATGATACAAGTGGGGCATCCACGGCCGTAGCAGGAAAAATCGTAAGAGAATTTCTGCTTGCACTGCAAAAATAGATAAAAAAAGAAAGTTGCAATAGAAAAAAATAGTTGACAATATAGCAAGAAAAGATATATATATATAATGAACAGTGTTCAAAATATCCAAAATATCTGTTGATTGACGGATATGAAAAGGAGAATATGATTAGGAGTGAATAGAAGGAGGTAACGCATGAAAGACAAAATTTTTGGTGTTCTGCAGCGTGTGGGACGAAGCTTTATGCTTCCTATAGCAATTTTGCCTGTTGCGGGTCTGTTGCTTGGAATCGGAAGCTCTTTCACAAACGAAACAACAATTGCCACATATGGTTTGGAAGGGCTCCTGGGTGATGGAACGATTCTGAATGCACTGTTGACAATTATGAATAAAGTTGGCAGTGCCGTATTTGATAATCTACCGCTGATTTTTGCAGTTGGGGTTGCTATCGGTATGGCAAAAAAGGAAAAAGAAGTTGCGGCATTATCCGCACTGATCGCATATTTTGTTATGCATGTTGCAATCAGCGGAATGCTGCTTATTAACGGAGTGATTACGGCAGAAGGTGTGATTGCGGAGAACGTGCTTGAAGGTACTGTGGCATCTGTCTGCGGAATCCAGTCACTACAGATGGGAGTATTTGGAGGTATTATCGTTGGACTCGGTGTTGCAGCACTGCATAACCGGTTTCATAAAATTGTATTGCCAAATGCACTTTCATTCTTTGGAGGTTCACGTTTTGTACCAATTATTTCTACCATAGTATACATGTTTGTTGGTATCGCAATGTATTTCGTGTGGCCGGTAGTCCAGAATGGTATTTATGCTTTGGGTGGACTGGTAACAGGCAGCGGATATATAGGAACATTGATTTTCGGTATTATCAAACGTGCGTTGATTCCATTTGGACTGCATCATGTATTTTATATGCCGTTCTGGCAGACAGCAGTTGGAGGTACGATGGAAGTTGCAGGGCAGATGGTGCAGGGAGGACAGAATATTTTCTTTGCACAGCTGGCTGATTCGGCCAATATCGCACATTTTAGTGCAGATGCCACAAGATATTTCTCAGGAGAGTTTATCTTTATGATTTTTGGACTGCCAGGTGCAGCGCTTGCTATGTATCGGTGTGCGAAGCCAGAGAAGAAAAAAGCTGCGGGAGGTTTGCTGCTTTCTGCTGCGTTAGCTTGTATGCTGACAGGTATTACGGAGCCTTTGGAATTTTCATTCCTGTTCGTAGCACCGGCATTGTTTGTAGTACAGGTGATTCTGGCAGGTTCAGCATATATGATTGCACATATGCTGAATATAGCGGTGGGTCTTACATTCTCAGGAGGATTTTTGGATTTATTTTTATTCGGTATTCTTCAGGGAAATGAAAAGACAAGCTGGTTGATGATTATTCCGGTTGGAATCATTTATTTTATTTTGTATTATGTAATCTTTACATTTATGATTAAGAAATTCGATTTCAAGACACCTGGACGTGAAGATGATGATACGGAGACAAAACTATATACAAAGGCAGATGTGAATGCAAGAAAAGAATCGCAAAAAGATTCAGGTACCGGTGCCGCAATCAGTTTAGACAGCATCAGTGCAGTGATTACAAGAGGGCTGGGCGGTATCGATAATATTAGTGATGTGGATTGTTGTGCGACAAGACTTCGTATTACGGTCAATGATCCTGAAAAGGTGAAAGATGAAATCCTAAAACAGTCAGGTTCCCGGGGAATTATTAAAAAGGGACAGGGAGTTCAGGTAATTTATGGACCGCATGTGACAGTTATAAAGTCAGATTTGGAAGACTATCTTGCAAGTCCTGCTGCTCGGGAAAATGAGACGGCAGAAATTAAAAACCATGCTGCAGAAAATACAAACGATGCCGAAGAAATGGTACAGATGGATGAAGTGCAAGAAAAACAGAGTGTGGAAATAAAATCTGTATATGCACCAATCAATGGAAATGCAATGGAGCTAAGTGAGGTAGAAGACGGGGTATTCTCTGAGGGAATGCTCGGTGCAGGAATAGCTGTTGAACCTGCAGAAGGCAAGGTATATGCACCATTTGATGGAGAAATTAATATGGTATTTGATACAAAACATGCCATAGGGCTCACTTCGGATGATGGAATTGAACTGCTGATTCATATAGGAATTGATACTGTACAGTTGGAAGGGAAACATTATGATATCCATGTAAAGGCTGGAGACAAAGTCAAAAAAGGCGATTTACTTGCGGACTTCGATATAGAAGGAATTAAAGCAGACGGATATCGGACGGTGACGCCGATAATTGTTACGAATACAGATGCCTTCCAGAAAGTAACAACCATGAAAACCGGAGAAGTGAAAGCCGGTGAATTAGTCCTTGAACTTAAGTAAAGATATAATAAAAACAGTGGAGAATTTTCTCCACTGTTTTTATTATATCTAATCTAATTCAAAGTCCATGAAAACCGGATTATGGTCACTCCATTTGAACCGGGTATCGACTGTATTTGCATC
>CASERA010000161.1 GCA_949290175.1 uncultured Ruminococcus sp. | reverse complement strand
TGCAGAAGCCCTTTTTCCTCCCTGCGTCTGCCGGAAATCTCCTGATATTCCGCAAGTTCAGTAAGCGGTGCTGTAAAAGCTTGCATCCTATTAACCTTCCTTCTTTTTCCGGTTATATTCGTTCATTGCAGCCTCTATATTTCCTATAACAATCTCTTCGGCTGCACACACTGCATTCTGATATCCTTCTTCCATCAGAACCTGTTCCTCTTTTGAAAAATGCCCTAATACATAATCGGCAAGATCCCACTTCGGCGGCTTTTCTCCCACACCTACTTTGATACGCGGGAAGACCTGCCCTCCCAGATGCGCAATAATATTCTTAATTCCATTGTGTCCACCTGCGCTCCCTTTCGCACGGATTCGAATCTGCCCTACACCCAGGCTGATGTCATCATAGATGACAAGCAGCTCCTGAGTCTCATCTATCTTATAATAATCTAAAAGGCTTCTGACACTTTCACCACTCAAATTCATATAGGTCTGTGGTTTTGCCAGAATGACCTTCTGTCCTGCAATCATACCTTTCCCAATCAGAGCACGATGTTTTTTCGTATCTACTTCTATATTATATTTCTCTGCAATCGCATCTATCACTTCAAATCCAACATTATGTCTTGTTCCTTCATACTCTGATGTTGGATTTCCCAGTCCTACTATTATAAACATTTTTTTCACCTCTTTATTTATTAACGATATACATTTTACAGGATACCCTGCTGTTTGTCATCCAAAAGACATGAATATTTTCCATATTTCCGTCATACAATTATAAAAATAAAACAGATGGTATTTTTCACCATTCTGAATCACAAAATCAAACTGACAGACACGGGAGGTCATTCTTATGGATTCCAAAACTAAAATCATTGTCCTGCACATGAAGGAGTTTATCTATACTGCAGGATTTGCATTCTTAGGTATTCTTCTGATTATTCTGCTGATCGTCATGTTCAGACCGGGCAGTCATTCAGAAAGCACTGATTCAAAAAAGCAATATACCCCAGGAGTCTATACCTCCACCCTCACTTTGAATAATACCAATCTGGAGGTGGAAGTGTCTGTGGATGAATCCCGAATTAACTCCATCCGCTTTTCTAATCTGGATGAAACAGTAACGACTATGTTTCCTCTGATTCAGCCTGCAATTGAAGATATTGCAGACCAAATATATGAAACACAGTCGCTCGATGCCGTTCAGCTTTCTGACGATACTCCATATACTTCTCAGGTCATTCTGGATGCGATCCGGCAGGCCGCAGAAAAAGCCGCAGTCGATAAAACTGCGGCCCTTTTATTGTATAGAAAAGACCTTGTCACACGAAGGCTCAAAGGCTTTTCTATATTTATCCTTCAACAATAAGATAGCGTCCGTTTTGCAATACAAAAACTTCCGATGCATCTTCCAGTGCTTCCTCATCCATATCTTCTACATCTGCGCCACTTTCTTCAAAATATTCCCGTACTTCATCCAGAGAATCCACAATAACCGCCATGCAGTCCTCCAGAAACGCTTCTGCCTCTTCCAGTGTCTCTGCTACCGGCTCATCAAATAATTGAGACTGCTTCTTTAAAAACGTAAGCAGACACTCCTCATCGTATTCATTCATGATTCTTTCCTCCCTTTTACTCTTCTTCCCACTGTGCTATCAGATCCAGTATCTCGTTTGGAGCATCTGCAATATATTCAGCTCCTGCCTCTTTCAGGGAATCTCTTCCTCTGAATCCCCAGGAAACACCGATTGTCCGCATATGCGCCGCTATTCCCGTCCTGATATCCACTTCGGAATCGCCGATATAGATGCTTTCTTCCGGTGTTCCTCCAAGTATTCCGGCAATTGAAACTGCCGCTGAAGGATCCGGTTTTCGGGGTATTCCATCTTTCTGTCCCTGAACCCACCGAAATGTCTCTTTTCCAAATATCTCTTCAACTACATGCAGAGCCTGCTTATCCGGCTTGTTGGAAAGCACGGCAAGCTGAATCTGTTTTTCTTTTAAACCATTTAAAAGTTCCCGAATTCCTTTATAAGGCGTCACTTTATAAGTACAGTTTTTATCAAAAACTCTACTGTATACTTCCATCGCCTCTTCAATTCTTTCCAGTTTCTCATCTTCTGCCGCTTTCAGAGCCTTCTCCATTAAGACTCTGCTGCCATTCCCAACAAACATTCTGCACTGTTCTTTTGTAATCGGGGGAAGATTCATCTCTTTCATTGTTTGATTCACAGAAAGAGTAAGAGAATCCAATGTATCGGTCAAAGTTCCGTCCAAATCAAAAATACAGCTTTTATACATCATCTTCTCCATACCCTCCATCTATTCTACGTGTTTATCATAGTATGAAGTTGTGAAAATTTCAACTGTAAAATTATTTTTTCTCTATCTCTTCTGAACGGAGCTTTTAACCGAGAAGATACTGTTTCATAACTCCCAATGCATTTTTTTCCAGTCGGCTGACCTGCGCCTGGGAAATCTGAATCTGCTTTGCTACTTCCATCTGCGTCTTTCCTTCAAAGAAACGTAGGTTGATAATATATCTCTCTCTTTCATTAAGCCGTTCCATAGCAGCTTCCAAAGATAGTTCTTCGACCCAGTTTTCTTCCTTATTCTTTTTATCACTGACCTGATCCATTACATACAGTGTATCACCCCCGTCACTATATACCGGTTCATGAAGGCTGACGGGCATCTGAATCGCATCCAGAGCAAATACAATATCCTCTTTCGAAATTCCGATTTCATCGGCTATTTCCTGAACGGTAGGCTCTTTGAGATATTTTTTCACAAATCCCTCCTTGGCATAAATCGCTTTATACGCAGTATCGCGCAGTGAACGACTGACTCGAATTGAATTATTATCACGAAGATAACGACGGATTTCTCCAATGATCATAGGAACTGCATAGGTAGAAAACTTTACCATACGATTCGGGTCAAAATGGTCTACTGCCTTCATCAATCCAACACATCCGATCTGAAACAAATCATCTGCATTTTCATTACTGCTGGCAAATCGTTTGATTACACTTAATACCAACCTTAAATTTCCTTTGATATACTGCTCTCTTGCTTCTTCGTCCCCTTCTTGAATCCGGGCAAACAACGCGTCTTTTTCTTCCTCCTTCAAAAGCG